>NZ_CDRRUH010000039.1:0-29260 GCF_977045365.1 Fusicatenibacter sp. | reverse complement strand
ATGAGGACGCTCTGGACGGAATCTCCAACACCCAGACCATCAACCCGGGCGCACTCGGCCACAACGACGAAGAGCGTACCGAGAACCTGGTACACGTTCTGGACGGATACTTCGAGCAGGGTGCACATCACCTGAACGTAAACGTATTCGGAACCGAAAAACTGATCGACGCAATGGAGCACCCGGAGAAACCGGAGTACGCAAACTTCACGATCCGTGTATCCGGTTATGCAGTTAAATTCATCGACCTGACAAAAGAGCAGCAGATGGACGTAATTGCACGTACCTGCCATGATCATATGTAATTTCTGAAAATGTTATTTCTAAAAGCCCCCGCGGCCGCAGCAATGCGGCTGTGGGGGCTTTTTGTATATCAGTGCTTGAATTCCAGTAAAATCCGCTTGATTTAGAGTACATAAAATGAGAAAATTTATCAGATGCAGAACGCTAATTGAAAAACTTTTATCAAGTAATTCATAGCGTAAGTTACAAGTTAATGTTATAATACCAAAGTTAGAATTCTCTAACATAAGAAAAAATGGAGTTTTATTTATGAAAAAGAAAATTGTTGCAGCATTTTGTCTTGCCATGGTGATGACGGTCGGCGGATGTTCCGGTGCGGGGACAGCAGCGCAGCCGGAGAGCAGTGAAAGTCAGACACAGCCGGCATCTGTTACGGAGCCTTCGAGCAGTTCTGACGCTTCGGAAGAGAATTCCACGCAGGAATCCGCATCATCCACAGCTTCTTCCGATATCGCAGATGCATCGAGCAGCCGTGATATTTTTGCGATGGATACGTACATGACGGTCACTGCCTATGGTCCGAATGCAGAAACGGCGGTGGATCAGGCGCAGCAGGAGATTGAGCGGCTGGATGCACTTCTGTCGACCGGAGAGGAGACGAGTGAAGTAGGGCAGATCAATGCAAACGGAGGCGGAAATTTATCGGAAGATACCACCTATCTGCTGGAACGCTCTCTGGATCTGTATGACAGCACAAACGGCGTTTTCGACATCGCAATCTATCCGATCATGGATGCCTGGGGCTTTACAACGGGAAATTATACGGTTCCTTCGGATGAGACGGTCGAAAGTCTCCTTCCACTGACCGATGCCAATGACATTCTTTACGACAAGGACAGCGCATCCATCAGTTTTGCCAAGGACGGTATGAAAATTGACTTCGGCGGAATCGCAAAAGGCTATACATCCGGCAGAATCGCCGATATTTACCGGGAATGCGGTGTGACGAGCGGACTGATTAACCTCGGTGGAAATGTTCAGGTTGTTGGCACAAAAACGGACGGCAGCAAATGGCGCGTCGCCGTGCAGAGTCCGGAAACAGAGGACGATTACCTCGGCATTCTCTCGACTGCAGACCGTGCCGTCATTACCTCCGGAGGCTATGAGCGGTATTTCGAACAGGACGGCGTGAAATATCATCACATCATCGACCCATCGACCGGTCATCCGGCAAATAACGGTCTGGTGTCGGTGACGATCGTAAGTGCTGACGGAACACTGGCGGATGGCCTTTCTACTTCTCTTTTCATCATGGGAAAGGACAAGGCAGCTGAATACTGGCGTGCACACAGCGATGAATTTGACACCATTCTGGAGGATGAGGACGGCGTTCTGTATGTAACCGAAGGAATTGCCGATGATTTCACATCCGATCACGAGACAAACATTATCAGGAAAGACGGTGATACATAACCATGGGAAAATGGAAAAAACTGACAGCATTTGCACCGGCTCTCGCGGCAGTTATCGTAGCAGCCTGCGCCGGTATTTCGCTGAACGGCTACACTGCACCGGTTTACGCCGTAGAGCAGCCGGAGGCACTGGTGACACCGGAGCCGGAACAGGATACCGATACAGCGGAAAAGAAAGATGATACAAAAAAGAAGGACGATACCAAAAAGACAACCGATACCGAAGCGGAACTTGTCGCAGCAGTCGGTTCCGGCAGCTTTGAGCTGGCGGACGGAACGTACGAAGGAAGCGGAACAGGTTTTGGCGGTACGATTACAGTCTCTGTCGTATTGAAAGACAAAACGATTCAGTCGATCTCGATTGTAAGCGCTCCCGCCGAGGACGCAGCTTTCCTGAACCGTGCGAAGGGAGTTATCGACCGTATCATCGCATCCCAGAGTGTGGATGTGGACACGGTTTCCGGTGCAACTTTCAGTTCAAAAGGTATCCTTGCAGCCGTCAAAAATGCACTGACCGGTCAGGAGGACACTTCAGAACCGGCATCCGCATCAGGAGCGGCAGGCGGCGGAGCCTCTGCTGGCGGAACCGTTACAGTATCTAAAATCGAAGAACCGGCTTCCTACCGGGATGGAACGTATTACGGAACCGGAACGGGATTTGGCGGCACAATGAAAGTCTGTGTTATTGTTAGCGGCGGAAAAATTGCCTCGATTGATATTGTGGAAAACAGCGATACGCCAAGCTACCTTTCCAGTGCTTCCTCTCTGATTTCGACGATTATTTCAACACAGAGTACGAATGTGGATACGGTCTCCGGCGCAACGTACAGCTCCCGCGGTATTATCGAAGCTGTGCGGAGTGCCTTAAGTCAGGCGGCAGTGAACGGATCTTCCAGTACAAACGGGGGAAACCAGAGCAATACAAACAGCGGAAACAACAGTCCGAATAACGGCCAGAACAATAACAACTCGTCTGCATCCAAGGGAAGTTTCCCTTATCAGGACGGAATTTATTATGGCACGGCCGCCGGTTTCCAGGGAGACATCAAAGTGGCGGTAGCCCTGCAGGACCAGACAATCAAAGCGGTACTGATTCTGGAAAACGAAGATGACGAGACATTCTTCAGCCGTGCCAAAGTCGTAGCCGACCGCATCGTAGACGGCCAGAAAACCGATGTGGATCTCGTATCCGGCGCAACCTACAGCTCCCGCGGCATCCAGAACGCAGTAAAACAGGCGCTGGAAAATGCGAAGAAAGCAACAAACGGCGAGACCGTTCCGGATAACGGAACGAGCAGCGGCGGAACCACAACGATTCCGGAAGGAAAATTCCCATACGAGGAAGGCATTTACTACGGAACCGGCGAGGGCTATCTGGGAGACATTACAACGGCAGTTGTCATTCAGGATGAGACAATCAAGGCAATTCTCGTGACCGAGAGTGAAGATGACGAAGCATTCTTAAAACGCGCAAAACAGACAGCAAAGGACGTTGTGAAAAACCAGACACTGGAAGTCGACACCGTTTCCGGCGCAACCTACAGCTCCAGGGGAATCCTTGCGGCAATCGAGGAAGCTTTAAAAGAGGCAGAACGCGTAACTGAGGAAAAGAAAAATCCAACCCCGACACCAACGGTAACTCCGACACCGACGGAAACTCCAACCCCGACCGAAACCCCGGAGCCAACTGAGACGCCAACACCAACGCCGACGGAAACTCCGGAACAAAAGATCTATCAGGACGGCGAATACACAGCGATTGCTGTCTGCGAGCCGGATGAAGATGAAGATTTTACCGCTTACCAGCTTTCCGTAACGGTAACAATTGAAAACGATAAAATCGTAGCGTTAAGCAACATCACCGGGGACGGAGACAGTCAGAATGCCTCCTACATCCGCCGCGCATCCGAGGGAACCTCCAAAATCAAAGGCGTTTCCGCTCAGATTCTGGAAACCGGAACGCTTGAGAACATCGACACCGTTTCCCGCGCAACCTGCTCCTCAAAAGCCATTCTTGAGGCATGCCGGAATGCGCTGGATGCTGCGAAAATAACGCAATAAAGGGGAAAACAGATGAGACAATTGATTGTTCGTTTTTTGAATGTCGCTGTCATTGCCGCTGTTCTGATCGGCTACAATACCGTACTCGACAAAAGGGACAAAGAAGATCAGATCGCGCGGCTCTCGGCAGAGCTTGAGACGACCCAGCTTCAGAAGGAAAATCTGCAGGCTGCAGCAGCTGCATCCAACACGGCGGATACGGCCGCAAGTGAAGCAGCAGAAGCAGAAGGGCAGTACGTGGACGGCACGTATGACGGTGAGGCTGACGGCTTCGGCGGCACCATTGCAGTTGAAGTAACTGTAGAGGGCGGCCAGATTACCGATCTTGCCATCACATCCGCCGACGGCGAGGACAGTGCGTATCTGTCAAATGCGGAGGCGATCATTCCAAAGGTTATTGAGGCACAGTCCGCCGATGTTGATACGATCAGCGGAGCAACGTTCAGCTCCACCGGTATCAGAAATGCGGCACAGGAAGCAATAGAAAAGGCGGAGAAATAACATGAAAAATTTAGATTTATCCAAATTACCGGTAAAGAAGAGAAAACAGATCGTTTCCTGCCTGCGTGCCGGAATCCAGCTTTTATATTTCCTGTTTCTTCCGTCAGTATTCACCGCTGCATTTAACGGAGTGAAATACATTTTTACGCAGCTTGGACAGGGTGAAAAAATTGAGATGACCGCATTTGTGTCGGCTCTGCTCTTTGTCTGTGCATTTACGATTGTTTTTGGCAGATTTTTCTGTGGCTTTGCATGCGCTTTTGGAAGTCTGGGGGATGCAATGCACGCAATTTATGGTATAATCTGTAAGAAACGTAAAAAAAAGCCCAGACGCATCAAACCGGAGTTGGCAAAGAAACTGGCACTGATCAAATACGGCATTCTGCTTCTGATTGCACTTACCTGTTTTGCAGGAGTCTATCAGAAAGCAAGAGGAACCAGCCCGTGGGATGTCTTTTCCATGCTGCATGCGGGAAATTTTCGGCTTTCCTCTTATGTTCCGGGAATTGTCCTCCTGCTGCTGATCCTGGTTGGCATGTTCTTTGAGGAGCGCTTTTTCTGCCGTTTCCTGTGCCCGATGGGAGCTGTCTTTTCTCTGCTCCCGGTTCTGCCGTTTTTTACCCTGCACCGGAAACGTGAAAACTGCATCCGCGGCTGCAGTGCCTGCACGAGACAGTGCCCGTCTGCAGTGGAACTGCCATCCGACGGCTCCATGGAGATCTCTGGCGACTGCTTCCAGTGTCAGAAGTGTATTGATACGTGTCCGAAAGGCAATATCCGCTGCGGAGTAAAGGAATTTCATGGAAATGAAATCCTGTTTACCCTGTTCCGTGCGGTATTCCTGCTGACACTGCTGTTATGGGCTGGCATCTAATTTCAGAATAAGGAAAATTGTATGAAGAAAAAAGATCTGATTCTGGCAGGCGCCGTTTTGCTGCTGGCCGGAATCCTTGCCCTGGCGCTTCGGCTGCCGAAAACGGAAAATGGAAATACCATGAAAGTCACGGTGGACGGCGAGGTTTACGGAACGTATTCGCTCGCAGAGAATCAGACCGTGAGAATTCAGACGGATCATGGAACGAATGTCCTGGTCATCGAAAATGGAAGTGCCCATATGGAAGAAGCCGACTGCCCAGACGGCTACTGCAAAAGACAGGGTACGATTTCCCGGGTGAATGAGACGATCGTGTGCCTGCCGCACAAGCTGGTGGCGGAGGTGGAAAGCGATGGATCCACAACGGACGACGCAGACGATGCGCCGGATGTGATTGTAAAATAATACCAGCTTAGAAGAAAGGAATTGGAATTTATGAGAGACAGCCGCACTGCAAGCAGAAAAATTGCCTTATGCGCCATGCTAATGGCCCTTGCCATGATTTTCAGCTACGTGGAGGTACTGATCCCGATCAACCTCGGCGTTCCAGGCATTAAACTTGGCGTTGCCAATCTGGTTGTGGTTGTCGGCCTCTTTTTCCTTCCGGCAGGGGAAGTCCTGATGATTTCCGTTGCCCGCATTCTTCTGATGGGTTATCTGTTCGGAAACGGAATGTCCATCCTCTACAGCCTTGCCGGCGGACTTTTGAGCTTTCTGGTGATGCTTCTGCTGAAACACATCAAAGGATTTAGTATCACCGGCGTAAGCATTGCAGGCGGCGTGACACACAATGCTGCGCAGATCTGCGTGGCGGCTCTCGTGGTGCAGAACCGCAAACTGTTCTATTATCTTCCGGCTCTTCTCGTGGCCGGTGTCATCACCGGAATGCTGATCGGAATCCTTTCGGACCGCATTCTTTCGGCAGTAAAACGCGAAGGACGGAAGAGTTCTTCGCGGTAAGCACTGTATCTGCAGAAATTTTTCTGTGCGGAGACAAAAATCATTCCGCAAACTTCAAAAAAATCAGATAAGTAAATAGTGAAAAATACTCAATAAGGAGAATCTGCGTCTTTTTTGAGAAAAAATAATCAATTGTGAGTTAGACAAAACGATCTAAAATTAGTAGAATAATTTACAGTTAGTTAAAACAATTATTAATTAGCAAAAGCTAATATAATAATAAAAGACAGTTTTGCCCCTGTTTTTCCTGCAAAACTGTGGAAAAGGAAAAAGGAGGAAGTTATGATCAAAAGAAAAGAACTTCAGAAAAAATCATTAGCAGCCGTTATGGCAGCTTCCATGACCATGAGTCTGCTCCCGGGAACCGTACTGGCGGATTCCACGAACGGTGTGATTGCGGATGGTACTTATGAGTCTACTGCTCACGTTACCAGAACCGCAGAAGACGATGAAGATGAAAATGCCTGGGACGAATATGATGTTAATGTCAAAATTACCGTTGCAGACGGTAAATTTTCTGATATTGCAGTAACACCTGGCACTGGATACAATACAGAAAATGCGTCTTATTTCAACAAGGCAGCTTCAAAAAGCAAAGGATTTAAAACAAAACTTCTTGGACAGGAAGCAACTATTGCGAATATCGAGAACTGGGATACCGTATCCACTGCAACCAGAACTTCTACAGCGGTAAGAAACGCAGCTCTTGAAGCAGTAAAAAAAGCAACCCCAGCAGCAGTAGATACCGCAGCTCTTGAAAAAGCAATCGCAGATGCCGAAGCATTAAATGAGGCTGACTACACCGCAGACTCCTGGAAAGCTGTTCAGACTGCTCTTACCGAAGCAAAATCTGCACTTTCCGCAAAAGAGTCCCAGAGTGCTGTTGATACTGCTAAGGATACGCTGAATACTGCAGTAAAAGGCCTTGTCAATGCACCGACTCCGACTGCAACCCCAACCGCAACTCCAACTGCGACACCGACCGCAATCCCAACCGAGACTCCTTCCGAGCAGGTATCGTATGTTCTGATGAACATTCCGTATGACAAATTTTATGCAGCAGATGTAAACAATGCTGTTCCGGTGGATGTTTTCTCCTCTGCAACGAAGAATAAAACAAGAACATCCAGCCTTGCCGGCGGTTCTTATCATTCCAATGCAGATGGAAGTGCGATCAACGGTATTACCTTCCCTGTTAAAGTAACAGGTGTGGACCTTTCCAAATTTAAAAAGGTAACAGATTCTGATTCTGTAAGTATTACCGTAACAAAACGTGGTCAGACATCTACACAGACATATACAGGAAAAAATGCTTTATTTGAGAACACAGATTACGCATATTATGTATTAAGTGAAGCACCTGCCTACTACAAAGAAGCAACCGTAAACGCAGACGGTTCCCTTTCTTTTGGAAAAACAGTTGGAACGGCAACCGAACTGACAAATGTATCGCCGGAATTCATGACAAAATCCGGTTATGGCGATTATCAGCTGGATCTTGACGGACTGGAGAAAACCATTGATGTTGGAAGTGATCAGATCTACGGTGTTATCGTCAGCACAAAAGAAGGAAATGACTATGGTATGCGTCATGTTGAAAATATCTGGCGTGGAACCGAGCTGGCATGGTCAACCGGATTTACCACACAGGTACATGGCTGCCCGACCTCCTCTGCACATTACAAGAGCATGATGGGACAGCATATCAATAAGGTTACCTATTATACCAGCAAGGGAATTTACACCATTCCGGTGAATGATATTTTTGTTCCGACAAAATTTGAGGCAAGTGTATCTGTAGAAGATGCTTCTCTTTCCGATGGAAAGACAACTATGACAGTTACCGGACTTCCAGCTGACTATGATGCAGAATATTCTGTAGAAGGCCTGGACGGATTTGCGGTAGATGGAAATACCATTTCTTTTTCTGAAAATGCGAAAAAGGGAATGTATACCCTGACCATTCGTGATAAGAAAGGCGTTTATGCAGATCTGCAACAGAACTTTACACTGTATACGGATGCAATGCCAGCTGCTTACAATGGAAAAGGAAGTGCTCCGGCACTTGTAAAAGCAGAGGATGCATCGGAAGAAGACTTTGCTGATTATATTAAAAATATTACTTCTGTAAAAGTAAATGGAAAAGAATATGCGGCAACCGGAAAGCGGAAAACTGTTCTGATCAAAGAAGATGGTACGCTTGATCTGACAGCAGCTGCTTTTGCAGAAGGAACTACATTTGAAATTGAAGTGACTGCAACTGGTTATAAAACATTCTCCTTTACCTATGAGAAGAAAGAAGCAGAATACAAATATGTATATGCGGGTCTCAGCTGGGCAGAGTACTGGGCAGCTGAAGGTGTTCAGGCGGCAGGAAGCGACGCAGGATCGGAAGAGAAAGATGGTCATGACGAGAATGATAAGGGCGCATTTGACACAGTAACTCGTGCAACCACCAATCACGGACTGCACAGAGGAAGTTTCCAGTGCGCAGCAACTATCTATATGAAAGATGGCACCACCTATGACGTTGCATATTATACAGGAGTGACAACTGCCGTTCTGACCAATGGTGAGACAGTAACATACGATAAGAAACAGATTGATCACTATGAAGTAAAAGGACTGAAATATGTTCCTGTAAAAGTTTCAGAAGATGATTATGAAGATTTCTGCAAGAAATATGTTGTAGTAGAAAACGGAGGAAAACTTTCCGGTGGTTTTACAGAGAATAAACTCCAGAATTATACGGATCTGACAGCAGAAGTAACTGCAGATACGAACGGACTGAAAACAGCAGTGAAGAATGCAGATGGCACATTCAGCTTTTCTGCACGTACAACTGGAACAGGATCCGGTATTGCAGGAACTGCACTGAAAACAGCTCCGGATGCAGAAACCGTAGGATTGACTGTGAAAGATGCCAACGGTTCTTATGGAGAATTCCTTCGTGTAGATCTGAATGGCGATTACGGCGATCTTGCTGCCAATCTGCAGACCGTAACCTGGACCTATTATGGGGATGATTCCACTTATACCAATGCCAAAGCAACCTATGGCACAAAATTTGCAGCAGATAACTGGATGCATAAGGTGATGGGAATTCAGCTTGGCCTTACCGATTCCCAGCGTTGCACATTACCGGAAGGAACTGATGGAACCGGATACTGGAAGATTACGATTCATGCACTTGGCTACGCAGATGCTTCCTATACCTTTGAAGCGACAAAAGCTAATATCGTAGGCGCTGATCCGGTACAGAGCACAACAGCACTGGAAGAGGCAATTGCAAAAGCGGAGGCACTGAAAGAAGCTGACTATACAGCGGAATCCTGGGCAAGTATGCAGATGGAGCTTGCAGAAGCAAAAGAAGCATTAGAGAAAAAGCAGAGCCAGGGAACCGTAGATGAGGCAACCGAGCATCTGAATGCAGCTATTGAAGCACTTGTAAAAGCATCAACAGATACGCCAACCCCGACGCCTACGGAAACCCCAACCGTAACACCAACTGAGACTCCGACTGTTACGCCTACGGAAACCCCAACGGTAACCCCAACTGAGACTCCAACTGTTACTCCTACAACAACTCCGACGACTGCACCGACCACAACGCCAACGACGCAGCCGACGAAGACCCCGACCAGCACACCGAAAGCAACCTCGACTCCGCTTGCAAGCAGCAATGTATCCAATACATCTACTTCCAAGAAGAGCGATAATGCAAAGACCGGCGATGTGACCAACATCTGGGGATGGGTAAGCATGGCAGTTGCATCTCTTGGCGCAGGCGGACTTGGACTCAAACTCCGCGGCAGAAAGAAAAACGAAGATGAAGAGTAATTCAGAACGAAATGACTGAGAAATTCTTCTGATCATAAGAACCCACAGCCCCCTCCGCCAGAAAATCTGGATCGGAGGGGGCTGTGGGTTTCTCTGGATAAAAACAGAAATTTTTTCTTGAAACAGAAGAAGATTCGTGCGATGATAATACTGTGCTTTTGGCACATGCAGCATAATGGAGGTGACTTAAAAAAATATGACAGCAGAACTGTTGGAAAAACATATTACCGATACGATTCGGGAATGGCAGGTGAAGATCGGCTATGAAGGCGGTACGATGAAGCTCTACTACCCGGCGGAGTCCCTGCGCCGTTCCCTCTCTTTAAACGAAACAGAAGATCTGGACACTGCACTCGCAGCATTCTGCCAAGAAGTCCAGCCGCGTCTGGGAAGCCTTGCCATATCAGCGGTCAAAGACCGTTACTGCGTGGAAATCCCGGAGGAAGGCTGTTCCTACATCGAGCAGGAAATCCCTGTCCCGGAGCTCTTACAGAACCTTCTGCAGGTGATCACAACGCCTGGAAACACAATGGAACAGGTTCGGGACTGCTTTTCTTCCTATGCAGAGAAAATGCATACTACCGTGGAAGAAAACGCATCCGAGGAGCATGAGATGGGCCATGTATTTTCTTTTGCAGACCCGTCTGTAGATGAATACTGTTACTGTGTCGAAGAAAATGAATTCGGCCTGACGTATCACCGTTTTTCACGGGAAGATTACGAGGCTTTATAAATAAAAGGAGGATATACACCATGGAATTTACAAAACTGCTGGAAGAAAGAAGAAGCATCCGCGCGTTTGATCCGGAGAAACACGTAACCGCAGAGCAGATCCAGGAGATCGTACAGGCAGCGATTCAGGCACCGTCCTGGAAAAACTCACAGACAACACGGTACTATGCCCTTGTAACACCGGAGAAAGTCGAAGAATTTTCCGCAAAATGCCTTCCGGAATTCAATCAGAAGAGCTCCAAAGGAGCCGTACTTGTCGTAACCACATTCGTAAAAGACCGCTCCGGCTTCACGCAGGACGGAACACCGGACAATGAAGTCGGAAACGGCTGGGGCTATTACGATCTTGGCCTGCATGACGAAAACTTCATTCTGCGCGCAAGAGAACTCGGCCTCGACACCCTGATCATGGGTATCCGCAATGAGAAGGCCATCCGCGAAGCGCTCTCCATTCCGGAAAATGAACTTCTCGGAGCTGTCATCGCTGTCGGCTATCGTGCGATTAACCCGGACAAACCAAAACGCAAAACCGTGGATGATATCTTAAAACTGTTCTAAATCAGCCGCATCCGACTGAAAACGCGAACGGTACTTTCCGGGCGGGAATCCGAAAAACCGGGAGAACTGTTTGCTGAACGCATAGACATCACCATATCCTACCAGACCGGCAATTTCCTTCATCGGTACGCCGCCTTCGAGAAGAATACGAGCCTGCTCCATCTTCTTCCCGGTGCGGTACCGCGCGGGAGAGATGCCGGTCTGTTTTTTAAAAACTTTTCGAAACGTCTCATAACCAATCTGAAGTGACCGTGCAAGCTTCTCAAGAGAAATCTCCTCATCGAGATTCTGGGAGAGCGCATCACAGGCGGCCTCAATCGGGTCACGCTGCAGATTTACCGGGTGCACATGGTAGCCGTACATGCGCAGAATCTCTTTTTCCATCTCCGGAATCCGCAAAGGCAGCAGACTGTCCGGTGTGGCCTTTAACGACTGCAGAAGCTTCTGATACCGTTCCAGATCGCCGGGAAGCAGCTCTGCCTTTAACACCGGCTCCCGGTTCAGAACCGAAAGCGAACAGAACGATTCAAAAAACGGCTTCCCAATCGAGATAAAAAATTCCAGCCATTTCCCATCGGGGTCTACGCGTGTGGAATGCGGCACGCCCGGCAGACGCTGGACCAGACTTCCCGCCTGCAGCGGACAGGAGGTGCCGTCCTCGGCAATATATTCCCCGCTCCCGCGCAGCAGCACGAAGCAGCTGTAATATTCATTCGAAAAATGATACTGCGAGCGGTCTGCCGTCTCTTTCCGCATAAAACCGCACGCCAGAATCCCGTTTTTCATTTCATTTCCAATACAGCGATAGATAACATCACTCTTTTCAATTTTTGCAAGCAGATATTCCGGTATCATATGAACTCTCCTTTGTTTTCCCATTTTGGATAAAAGAAACACCAGATCAACTATTTCTCATCCACGTGCCGTGTTTTATACTGAATCATAAGATAACTGCATAAATCTTCTGGAAATCCACAGATGTATTATATCACAGGAAAGCAAAAAAGGAACACCAATCTGGATAAAAGAAGACAGGCAGTCGGAAGATGCAAAAAACAAAGATAAGGAGGGTTTTTAAGAACATGAGACAGACAAGAGACTGGGAGAATCAGCATGTAACACAGAAAAACCGTTATCCGATGCATACGCCGTACGGTGCGTATGAGACGGTAGAGGAGGCGCTCGCGGGAGACCGGAATGCATCCCGCTTTGTAACAGACCTGAACGGAGACTGGAAATTTAAACTGTATCCGTCACCGGAAGCTGCAGAAGCATTTTATGAAGAAACTTTCGACCACGCAGAATGGGATACGATTCCGGTTCCGTCCAACTGGGAGCTGCAGGGCTATGGAAAACCGGTTTACACCAACATGCTGTATCCATTCAAACGGGAAGGCAACGACGAAGCCTTTGAAATTGAAATCACAGAAGGCACCTACGAGCTGAACGCGCCGTACGTACCGGAGAAAAACCTGACGGGCTGCTATTTCAGAACCTTTGAAGTTCCGGCAGACTATGTCGGCAGACAGCTTCTCATCGATTTCGCAGGTGTCGAGTCCTGCTTCTATCTCTGGGTCAACGGAAAACAGGTCGGCTATTCCCAGGACAGCAAGGTAAACGCTGAGTTCGATATCACAGAGTACGTGAAAGAGGGAACAAATACCCTCGCGGTACAGGTCATGCGCTACTGTGACGGTACGTATCTCGAAGACCAGGATTACTGGCATCTGTCCGGCATTTACCGCGATGTCCGTCTCGTATCGAAACCGATGCAGCACATCCTGGACTACAAAGCAGAGACACTGTTTACCCATCCGGATTACACGAAAGCCACCCTTTCCGTTACGATCTGGCCGGACAACTCCAAACCGCTGTACGGCGAATACCATGCAAAAGTATCCCTGTACGATGCAGAGCAGAACAAAGTAACCGAGATGGTTTCCAAACCATTCGCGGAGTGCGGCTTCTATCTGATGCCGAAATTCATTGCAACCGTAACTGCTCCGGTAGAGAACCCGGCACTCTGGACCGCAGAGACTCCGAATCTTTACACTCTGGTTGTCGAACTGCAGAACAAAGAGAACGAAACCGTTGATATTGAGAGCTGCAAAGTCGGCTTCCGTCAGGTGGAAATCAACAGCCGCGGCGTTCTGACACTGAACGGCAAGCGCCTTGTCATCCGCGGTGTCGACCGCCACGATTTCTGTGCCGAGACGGGACGTACCGTTTCCGAAGAGCAGATGCGAAAAGAAATCGCTGTGATGAAAGGACTGAATTTCAATGCTGTCCGCACCAGCCATTACCCGAATTCCGTGAAATGGTACGATCTGTGTGATGAACTCGGTATTTATCTTGTCGATGAGACAAACCTTGAGACACACGGCTACGGCGGACAGCTCAGTGCATCCGCAGAGTGGGCAGCCGCTTATCTGGAGAGAGCAACCCGAATGGTACTGCGCGACAAGAACCATCCATCGATCGTGCTGTGGTCTCTTGGCAATGAATCCGGCGCAGGCGCAAACCATGCTGCCATGCACGGCTGGATCCGTGAATACGACAAGACGAGATATGTTCAGTATGAGTCCGGCAACCCGAAAGGAAACATTTCCGATGTCATCTGCCCGATGTATCCGACCATGAGCTGGCTCGAGGATGTGATGGCAGACGATTCCGATCTCCGACCGTTCATCATGTGCGAGTATGCATATGCAAAGAGCAACAGCAATGGAAACTTCAAGGAATTCTGGGATTACGTCAATAAATACCCGCGTTTCCAGGGCGGCTTTATCTGGGATTTTGCAGACAAAGCGATTGCCATCCACAAAGAGGACGGAAGCATCAAATACGGCTACGGCGGAGCATTCGGCGAGGATGTGACTGATCCGGTTCCGGATATGTGCCTGAACGGCGTTGTCTTTGCGGATCTTTCCTATAAACCGGGCGCATATGAGGTACGAAACGGCCAGTCTCCGGTTACGATCGAGCAGGTACGCAATCCATATACCGGTGAGACGGCATGGGTGCTGGCAAACCGGTATCATACCCTTGATCTTTCCCATCTTCAGGTGCGCTATGAGATCATACAGAATGGTAAAAAAGTCGCAGAAGGCAGCTATCCGGCATTCCACACTGCAGCAGGAACAACAGAGCCGCTTCCGATGCCGGAGCTTCCGGAGGAGCTGCACGGAGAGGCGTATGTGAACTATTATATTGAACTGGCAAATGATACCTTCTATGCACCGGCCGGAACAGAAGTATACCGCCGTCAGATTCCGGTTACCACAGGTGTTTATCTGGCAGAGGAAAAAGCAATCGCAGAGAAACCGCTGACCGTGGCAGAAGATGAAAATCAGGTTGTCATCACCGGTGAGGAGACAAAAATTGTCTTCGATAAAAAGACTGGTGAATTTACCGAGTATCAGACAAAGGGTGTTTCCTTTATGACCGGCGGAAAAGACGAGTTCTACCGTGCTGCAACCGGTATTGATGAGGGAACCCATGAGAGCGATTACGATGACATCTGGCGTGCAGAAGGCCTGGACCGACTGAAAAAAGAAGTGCAGGCCGTATCTGCTGTCAGCGCCGGAAATCAGATACTCCTTGAAGTACAGGCCTCCTACGCCGCAGAGCCGGACAACGCCGTACTCTTTACGGTTCAGACGCTGTACCGCATCGGCAGTGAGGGCATGGAACTGAAAAATGAAGTGGTAAACAACAGCGGTCTTGAGACAATCGCAAGAGTCGGTCAGTCCTTCCGCCTTCCGGCATCATTCGATACGCTGACCTGGTACGGAAAAGGACCGTGGGAAACGTATGCAGACCGAAAAGACGCAGCACTGACGGGTCTTTACACTTCGACCGTGGCAGAACAGCACGTTCCGTTCGTGGTACCGTGTGAGTGCGGCGGCCATGAGGACACGAGATCTGCCGTTCTTTCCGATGGAACACATACCATTCAGGTTGTAGGCGGTGATGATTTCCATTTCAGTGCCCTGCCGTATTCCATGGAAGCGTATCGGAAAGCTGCATATGAAGAGGAGCTTCCGAAAGAGACCACCGGCACCTGGCTGATGCTGGATGCAGCTCACGCAGGCCTTGGCGGAGATACCGGCTGGACGAAGAACCTTCATCCGGAGTACCGTGTATGCAAAGGCAGATACAGTTATACCTTCCGGTTCCATTTCGCATAAAAATCGTATAAAAACAGATACAACGGGCGGCTTTTCCATAAAAAGGCGGGGAGCCGCCCGCTTTTTGACTATTTTTATTTAGTAGTAATAATAATAAATACTTGACAATTTATAAGGAGTGGTGTAGGGTAAAAGTGTCAAAGGAATTTCACCGGATCCGGTGCAGTTCCGTTCACAATCCAATACGAAAAGAAGAGGTATTCATGATGAAAGAATTAAAGCCAATCAAAGAGGGTAAGGTACGCGAGATTTATGATAACGGCAACAGCCTGATCATGGTAGCAACCGACCGCATCAGCTGCTTCGATGTTATTCTGAACAATGTAGTAACGAAAAAGGGTACCGTTCTGACGCAGATGTCCAAATTCTGGTTTGACCTGACCGAGGATATCCTTCCGAATCATATGATCTCTGTAGACGTAAAAGACATGCCGGAATTTTTCCAGCAGGAGAAATTTGACGGAAACAGCATGATGTGCCGCAAGCTGGAAATGCTTCCTCTGGAGTGTATCGTCCGTGGTTACATCACAGGAAGCGGCTGGGCAAGCTATCAGAAGACCGGAAAAGTATGCGGCATCGAGCTCCCGGAGGGATTAAAAGAATCCGACAAGCTGCCTGAGCCAATCTACACTCCGTCCACCAAGGCTGAAATTGGGGATCATGACGAAAATATCTCTTATGAGCAGAGCATCGCTCACCTGGAAAAATACTTCCCGGGAAAAGGCGCTGAGTACGCAGAAAAGCTCCGCGACTACACCATCGCTCTGTATAAAAAATGCGCAGATTACGCATTAAGCAAAGGCATCATCATCGCAGACACCAAATTTGAGTTTGGCCTTGATGAAAACGGAAACATCGTTATCGGCGACGAGATGCTGACTCCGGACAGCTCCCGCTTCTGGCCGGCAGACGGCTACGAGCCAGGCCATGGCCAACCGTCTTTCGACAAACAGTTCGCCCGCGACTGGCTCAAAGCCAACGACGGAAACCACGACTGGACCCTGCCGCAGGAAATCGTGGACAAGACCATCGAGAAATACCTTCAGGCATACGAGATGCTGACTGGAAAACCGCTGGCATAAAGAATATTATAGTGTTAAAAAGCTACAGGAGGCAGATTCTGCCTCCTGTTTTTGCGCAGTTTTTGATAATATCGGAAGATAATCAGATACTCATATTCGGGAAACATGTGATATAATAGGGAGAAAGACAGTATACCAAGGAGGAAACACAAGATGAAAGTTGCATCTGCAGTTGAAAAAATGACAGATTTTTACAAAGGAAATATTCATGACATTTATCATTTTCTGAAAGTATGGGCCTATGCAAAGAACATCGGTGAGGCAGAAGGCCTGGATCCGAAAACACAGGAAACGCTGGAAATGGCCGCTGTTGTCCATGATATCGCCTGCCCGCTGTGCCGCGAGAAATACGGAAACGCCAGCGGAAAACATCAGGAAGAGGAGAGCGCACCGCTGGTTGCAGAATTTTTCAAAGATGTGCCTGCCGGAGAACTGGATGTCGACCGCATTACATGGCTGGTTACCCATCATCATACCTACACCAATGTGGAGGGAATGGATTACCAGATCCTGCTGGAAGCCGATTTCCTTGTCAATGCCGGGGAGAGCGGATATTCGAAACAGGTGATTGAGAATTTCTGCGGCAAGGTGTTTCGGACGGAAACGGGAACGCGGCTGTTAAAGAGTATGTTTCTGGAAAATAAATAAGACTATGAAGTATAAAATTGCGATCTGCGACGATTCAGAGGCAGACAGACAATATATCGGGAATATGGTGGAGCGCTGGGCATCATCTGCCGGGCATGTGGTACAGATCGATTCGTTTCCTTCCGCCGAAAATTTCCTGTTCCACTATGCCGAAGAATGTGATTACGATATTCTGCTTCTGGACGTTGAAATGGGTGAAATGGACGGAGTTACGATGGCAAAAAAGCTTCGCCAAAGCAACGATACCGTGCAGATCATCTTCATCACAGGTTATTCCGATTACATTTCCGAAGGCTACGAAGTGGCGGCACTTCATTATCTGATGAAGCCGGTCAAAGAAGAAAAGCTCTGCTTGGTGCTGGATCGTGCCGTGGAGAAGCTGTCGAAAAATGAAAAGGTTCTGAATTTTGAGACCGGCGGAGAAATGGTACGTGTTCCGATTTATCAGATCCGCTATGCGAATGTGTCCGGCAACTACGTGACAGTTCACGCACTGTCCGACGTTACCGTGAAAATGACGCTGAGTGAGCTGGAAAAGCAGCTCGATGAGCGGTTCTACCGGGCGGGGCGTTCCTGTATTGTGAATCTTTCCTGTATCAGCCGTGTCACCAGAAAAGAAATACACTTAAGCGATAAAACCGTGCTGCCCCTGCCAAGAGGTGCTTACGAGCCGCTGAACCGGGCAATCATCAACATGAGGTAAAGCAGATGGGATTTTTTTCCAGAAAAATAGAAAAACAGATTGATTCTTATCAGCACGAACTGATCGAAACACATTACCGGGAAGTTGACAATATGTACCGGCAGATCCGCGGATGGCGCCATGACTATCGAAATCATATCCAGACGATGAAAGCCTATGCGGCCGCCAAAGACTGGGATGCCGTTCAGCATTACCTGGATCTGCTGGACGAAGACCTGACGACGGTGGATACGGTAATCAAAACCGGCAATTCCATGACCGATGCGATTCTTAATTCAAAAATCTCGCTTGCCAAAGCAAAAGGAATCGAAGTCGTGGCTGATGCACACATCCCCGTAAAGCTGAAATCTTCGGAAATCGACCTGTGCTGCATCATTGGAAATCTTTTTGACAATGCCATCGAGGCAAGTCTGAAGCTCCCGGAGGAGCAGCGCCTCATCCGGGTATATATGGATATGAAAAATACGCAGCTTTATATCTCTTTCACGAACTTTACGGCTGGTAAAAAGATGAAAAAGGAAGGGAAACTGTTCCGCAGTACGAAAGGCGAAGGCCATGGATTCGGCCTTGTGCGGATCGATGCGATTGTGGAACGGCTCGACGGCTACATCAGCCGCAACAGCGAAGACGGAGCCTTCACAACAGAAATCCTGCTCCCGCAGGTGTAATATGTGAAATCTGCAGTTCATCACCAGAAAATGACAATTCGTCCCCAGAATGATCCGGGGGCGAATTTTTATGGTAAAACATACACTCGAGGTGAGAAAATGAAAAAGAAAGAAAAACCAAAATACAACACCGTCCAAAATATCGGCTGGATGGTAAAAATGGCATGGAACAGCAGCAGAAGAGTCCTGCTTTTCTGTGTGGTGACCGCAGTGCTGGAAGTGCTGCTGAACCTGGTGCAGCTCTATCTTGCGCCGGAGGTGCTCGCAAAAGTGGAGCAGAAAACATCCGTGCAGGATCTGTTGGTCACGATTGGTATCTTTACCGCCGCACTGTTTTTGGTACAGGGATGCAAAGAGTATGTAAAAACAAACACACTGTTCCCGCGGGTCGATGTCCGCACGGCGATTATCGGAAAAATTGCGGAAAAATGCAGCGGTACTTCGTATCCCAATACCTTAAGCGACCTCTTTCTGAAACTGCGGGAAAAAGCGCATCTGGCCTGCGAGGGCAATGAGCAGGCCACGGAACATATATGGGAAACTTTGACACAGCTTTTGAAAAATGTGGGCGGTCTGCTGATTTATCTGACCATTCTGTCCCGGATGGATCCAGTCCTTCTGCTGGTGATCATCGCCACCTGTGCGATCGGGTTTCTCGTATCCCTGTATCCCAACAACTGGCGCTACCGGCACCGGGAAGAGGAAGAAGCCTATTATCAGAAGAAATCCTACATCCGTTTAAAAGCAGAATCGATGGAACTGGCAAAAGACATCCGTATTTTCGGTCTGCAGAACTGGATGAATGAACTGCTGGATCAGATCCACAATCTCTATCTGGATTTTACGCTTCGCGGTGAACGGGTGGAAGTGCTGGCAGATCTGACGGAAGTGGTGATGACTATGATACGAAACGGTATTGCCTATGTGTATCTGATCAACATGACACTGAACGAGGGCTTAAGTGTCTCTTCGTTCCTGCTGTATTTTACCGCAGTCACAACCTTTACCGAGTGGGTGATGGGCATTCTGCGGGAACTCGGCACACTGCAGAAAGAAAGTCTGGATATCTCCCGTGTCCGTGAATTTCTGGATTACCCGGAACCGTTCCTGTTTGAAAAGGGAGAGACTGTTCCCAAAGCAACAGCGTATGAACTGAAAATGGATCAGGTATCGTTCCGCTATCCCGGTGCTGATGCGGATACGATTCATGAGATGAAACTGACGGTTCATCCCGGTGAAAAGCTGGCGATTGTCGGACTGAACGGTGCCGGAAAAACGACTCTGGTGAAGCTCCTGTGCGGCCTTCTGGATCCCACGCAGGGCGCCGTGCTGCTGAACGGGAAGGATATTCGTACATTTAACCGCAGAGAATATTATGGACTGTTCAGCGCCGTGTTTCAGGAGTTTTCCGTGCTGGATGTGACCGTCGCAGAGCAAGTTGCACAGACGACAGAGAATATCGACTATGACAAAGTTACCGACTGCCTGGAAAAAGCAGGGCTGATATCGATGATGGAAAAACTGCCGCAGGGTCTGAAAACACATGTGGGCCGAGAGGTTTATCTGGATGGAATCCTGTTCTCCGGCGGACAGACGCAGCGGCTGATGCTGGCACGGGCACTTTACAAAGACGGGCCGATTCTGCTTCTGGATGAGCCGACTGCTGCTCTTGATCCGATTGCGGAAAACGATATTTATGAGAAATACAGTGCGATGACGACAGGAAAAACATCACTCTTTATTTCCCACCGTCTGGCGTCGACCCGGTTCTGTGACCGTATTATTTTTGTTGCAGACGGCGGAATCAAAGAGGAAGGCACGCATGAAAGCCTGCTGGCAGCGGGCGGTGCATACGCAGAACTCTTTGAGGTGCAGAGCCGCTATTATCAGGAAGGAAAGGAATTCTAAAAATGAAAGAAAACGTAACGATGCGGCATGCCGCCGCGATGCACCTGCGTGCAGTCCGGGAACTCCATCAAGTGACACCGTCCTTTTTCCATGTCCTGACGCTGTATTGCATCTTTGATGCTGTGCTGCCGTATGTAACCGTATTCTTTTCCGCCAGAATTCTGACGGAGCTGGCTGTTCTGCGACGTGCAGAAATTCTGTGGCAATGGGTTTTCGCCGGAGTGGTATGTACGGGTCTTGGTGCAATTGCAAAAGCAATGCTTTTCAGAAGGTATCATTCACTGCTCAATGACCTCTACGGACGGAAAGAAATTCTGTTCATCCATAAAATGTTCGAGCTTGATTATGCGGAATTGGATAAGCAGGAAAATCATGACCTTCGGGAGCAGATCCGGCAGAATGAAAACTGGGCATCCTGGGGACTGATGCGGACTGAGCGTGTCTATTCCGGCGCAGTGACCAGCGTTCTTGGACTGCTGGGCGGCATGACACTGACGGTCAGTTTGTTTCTGTCTCCCGTACCAGAGGATGCGGAATGGCTGACCGTACTGAACCATCCGCTGTTTGTGGTGATTCTGGCGGCAGGAATCCTGGTGATCAGTATTTTTGCCGGAAGGCTCAGTGCAGCGTCTATGAAATGCTGGAGCGATTTTGCAGAGGAAGCAACGTTTGGCAACCGGCTGTTCAGTCATTTCGGATTTGTCGGGAAAGATGCGAAGCGCAGTATGGACATTCGCATGAATGATCAGCAGCGGCTGATCCGTGCGTATTGGAAATGCAATTCCTCCTTTGGCGTCCGCGGTGTTTTCAGTAAATCGGCGCAGGGGAAAATGGGCATATACACCAGCCTGGGAATGGGGATCACGACGCTCACTACAGGTATGATCTACGTATTTACCTGCTTAAAAGCATTGGGCGGTGCCTTTGATGTAGGCAGCATTACCCAGTATGTGGGTGCAGCTACGGCAATGGTTTCGAATGTTTTTGCACTCACGGATATGATCGGTACTCTGAAAACGAATACCCCGTACCTGGAAAAAACCTTCGAATTTCTGGATATTCCAAATGCGATGTATCAGGGCAGCCTGACGACAGAGAAACGTTCGGATCGGCGCTACGAGGTAGAATTCCGGGATGTATCCTTCCGCTATCCCGGTTCGGAACTTTGGTCTTTACGCCATGTGAATCTGAAATTCAAGGTCGGCAGACGTCTTGCTGTTGTGGGGGAAAACGGAAGCGGAAAGACGACGTTTATTAAACTTCTATGCCGCCTGTATGACCCGCAGGAAGGACAGATTCTTCTGAACGGAATTGATATCCACAAGTATAAATACGACGATTACCGAAACATTTTTTCCGTAGTATTCCAGGATTTCCAGCTCATCTGCCAGCCGCTCGGCAATAACGTGGCGGGCAGTATGAAATATGACAGGGAGCGGGCGAAAAAGGCGCTGGTGGATGCAGGATTCGGCGACCGTCTGGCATCCATGAAAAAAGGGCTGGATACGATGCTCTACAAGAATCTGTCCGAGGACGGCGTGGAGGTTTCCGGCGGCGAGGCACAAAAGATTGCCATTGCCCGCGCGCTGTACAAGGATGCACCGTTTATCATCCTCGATGAACCGACCGCCGCGCTCGATCCGATTGCGGAAGCTGAGATCTATGAAAAGTTTGACAAAATCGCAGGCGACAAGACAGCCGTCTATATTTCACACCGTCTGTCCTCCTGTAAATTCTGCGATGAGATCGCCGTGTTCCAGGATGGGGCTGTGATCCAGCAGGGCACCCACGACGAACTGATCGCGGATACAAAAGGCAAGTATTACGAGCTCTGGAATGCGCAGGCACAGTATTATACAGAATAATATGAAAAAGAAAACAGCAGCAATTTTCATCCCAATGCAGGAGATGAAGCTTACTGCTGTTTTTTTTCTTACCATTTCGAAACAAATTCCAGTGTTTTTGTCAGGAAATCCAAACGGGCTTTGAGACCCTTTTCTTTGTTCTTTCCGCGGTCGCCTTTGAAGAGCCGTGCACTCGGCAGGTACATAGGCACAAACATGTTATCCATCTTGGAGTTGATCAAAAGAACCGGTCCGGTGATCTGCTCCGCCTTGATTTCTGCACCGGGAGCAGGATTCTGTACGAGTGGCTCATAAAGATCATAAATCCATCGGGATCGACACGATAGATATGATTTTCTGTTTTTGCCATAACGCTTGATTCCTTTCCCATACGTTCTGATATACCTATTACATCATAAGCGGTGTTGATCTGAGCAAAAAATCACCGAGTTAAAATACAAAAATTACACATTAAGGGTCAAAAAAGGCATTCGATATCCTTATTGACGTCAAATAGTTCCTGTTGTATATTAAAAAACAGAAAACATGGGAGAGGCGGACTGATCATGAAAACAATCGGAATTGATATTGGAACAACGACCCTCAGCGGTGTCGTTCTGGAAAAAACAGATACGGGAAAGCCAAAAGTTCTTGAGGCAAAAACAATTGAAAACGGCAGTTTTCTTCCAACAGTGAAGGACTGGGAAAGAATTCAGGATGCGGAGAAAATTATAAAGAAAAGCCGGGAGCTGCTGGATGATTTTCTGGACAGATACCCGGACGTGGAACGAATCGGACTTACGGGACAGATGCATGGGATTGTTTATATTGACAAGGAGGGAAACGGTGTCAGTCCACTGTATACCTGGCAGGATGCAAGGGGAAATCTGTGTGAAGAAAAGAAGAGTTCGCTGGTCGAAGAAATTCAGCAGACCTGTCACATCCTGGCGGCCTCCGGCTATGGACTGGTTACGCATATTTATAATCTAAGGCACATTCTGGTGCCAGACACAGCCGTCAGTCTCTGTACCATCATGGATTACTTCGGCATGAAGCTGACCGGAAGGAAAAAAGCGCTGGTGCATGCGAGCAATGCCGCAAGTTTCGGATTCTGGGACGGACAAAAAAACTGCTTTCTGACAGAAGAACTGCATCAGATGGGCGTAGAAGAAAAATGGCTTCCAGATGTCTGCATGGGAATCGAAATTCTGGGAACCTACAGAAACCGCACGGTGACCACGGCTATCGGTGATAATCAGGCGAGCTTTCTCGGATCAGCCGGAACGGAGAAAAATACCCTGCTGATCAATATGGGAACCGGCGGACAGATTTCGGTGCTTTCCGATCAGTATTTTACGGCAGACAGAATTGAAGCAAGACCTTTCCTGAACGGAACGTATCTTCTTGCTGGATCGTCCCTGTGCGGAGGAAAAGCCTATGCGCTGCTGGAACATTTCTTCCGAAACTTCGTAAAAGCAGCAGCCGGACAGGATGAACCTCTGTATCAGACCATGGAGCAGCTGGCAAGAGCCGGGAAAGAAGTTCATGCAGGGCAGGAAGAAAAGCAGAGACTTCGGATTAAAACAACGTTTGACGGAACAAGAGTCCACCCGGAGCAGACGGGAAGCATTACCAATCTGACAGCAGAGAATTTTACGCCGGAATTGTTTGTCTACGGAGTTCTGGAAGGAATGAGCAGAGAACTCTACACGATGTATCAGACGATCCATGCGGGAACTGCAATTAAAATCGAGCATATGATTGGATCTGGAAACGGGCTGCGGAAGAATCCTGTCCTCTGCGAGATCATGAAAGAAATGTTCGGCGCAGAACTGACGCTGGCAGAGTATGAAGAAGAGGCCGCCGCCGGAGCCGCAGTCAGCAGCTTTTTCTGATTTTTTCTATAGCAAGACCCGAAAATAATGCAAAAAAGGCAGTGCTGCAAAGCGCGAATTGCAAGGAACAGATTTGAAGGCGTACCGGGGTACGACGAAAATCTGTGACGCAGTAATTCACGCTCTGCGGTGCTGAATTTTTTGCATTATTTTCGGGTCTTGCTATAAACAGGCAATAAAATATGGAATACAATTTTCTTGCTCCGGTCTGTGTTTTACAGGCTGGAGTATTTTGCTTTTGTTTACACGCACGTAATTTAGTTGCATCTGCGCCATTCGTTGTATATACTAGAAGAACAAGGTTACGGAAAGGGATACTATTTTTAGAAAACGGATTATGGAAACGGAACGCTTAAAGAAAAAGATTTTAGCATGTAAAACGCGTAATTGAAAACGCCGTCTGATTTGTTGCAGTCAGACGGCGTTTTCAATTACGAAGGTTTCATGGAAACATAGCTGTTATTTCGTTTCCTGTCCCGCTTTCTTCCGGAACAGTTCTTTTCCACAGCTGATGACAATGATGACACCAAGAACCATCAGCAGAATGGCGATGATGAGCTGCAGTCCCTCAACGAGGAAGACAGCGGTTCCTGCTCCATACGCTTTTACCAGTGCGATGACACGCTCTACCAGAGCGGTAAAGGTGACGCAGAGCATGATGATAAGCGGCGGGAACAGGGTTCTGTTTTCACGGCCGGTGACTTTCAGGAAGACACAGAGGGTGATCAGAACCAGTGCACTCAGCATCTGGTTAGCACTTCCGAACAGCGGCCAGATATTGGCATATCCGATCTGGGTCAGGATATAGCCGCAGAGCAGGGTAACAATGGTAGAGAAATATTTGTTGCAGAGCAGTTTTCTCCATCCGGCGGCATGCTCCATATCATCGACAGTGAACAGTTCCTGGAAGGACATACGGCCGATTCGTGCAACGGAGTCAAGACTGGTAAGCGCCAGCGCTGATACACACATCGTCATGAAGCACTGTGCGCCGTAAACCGGGATGCCGAACATTTCCAGGAATCCGGCAACACCGGAAGAAAAGATGGCAAATGGAGTTCCGACAGCGGCCGTACCGTCTGCAGAAGCAGCTGCACCGGCAACGCAGAGGGCGAGGACGGCAAGCAGGCTTTCCAGAACCATGGCGCCGTATCCGACTTTCTGCATATCTTTTTCATTCGCAATGGTTTTCGAAGAGGTTCCAGACGATACCAGGCTGTGGAATCCGGAAACGGCACCGCAGGCAACGGTGACAAACAGGATCGGGAACAGGTCTCCGGATGTCGCATTGTGGAAACCGGTGTACATTGGAAGATTCATTTTCGGGTGTGCAACAACAAGTCCGACAACAGCGCCGAGGATCATACCGGCAAACATAAAGGTTGTCATAAAGTCACGCGGCTGCATCAGAAGCCACATCGGAAGGACAGCGGCAAGAAAGATGTAGGCAAATACCAGATAAGTCCAGGTTGCTTTGCTTGTTACAAGCGGTACATTCATGCCGATTGCAAAGGCTGCAACGGTGCAGGCAAGGCCGAGTACCATTTCTTTCCAGCCTTTCCACTGCAGTTTTTTCTGGAGCAGTCCGAAGACAACAGCAAAAGCGATAAACAGCAGGGAGATGCTTCCGGCAGCGCCGTTTACAGTTGCCTGGGCAGAAAGCTTTGTGACGCCGTCAACCGTTTCGTAAGCATTAAATGTTCCAGCAACCATATCGGCAAAGGCGGCGATAACGATCAGTGTAAAGAGCCAGCAGAAGAGAAGAAACAGTTTCTTTCCTGTTTTGCCGATGTATTTCTCAATGAGAAGTCCCATGGATTTTCCTTCGTTTTTGACACTTGCATACAGCGCACCGAAATCGGTAACAGCGCCAAAGAAGATACCGCCGATCAGGATCCATAAAAGGACGGGAACCCATCCAAAGACAGCGGCCTGAATGGCACCGGTGACAGGGCCTGCACCTGCGATTGAAGAAAACTGATGGGCGAATACGGTCCATCCATCGGTAGGGACGTAATCCTGACCGTCATTTTTTGCAACGGCAGGTGTTTTTGCTTTGGGATCGATGCCCCATTTCTTTGCCAGCCAGCTTCCGTAGAAGGTATAACCTGCTACCAGACATACGGCGGCGATCAGTACAATAACCAACGTGTTCATAATAAAATTCCTCCTCGTTCTGAAATGATATTTCCAGTTTACATGGATTCCAAATGGAAAAAGAAAAGGCAATTGTGTTGGTATGCTTGGAAACAAAAAAACTTCGTCTCCCTGACTTATGCAAGAAGACGAAGCTTTCAAAAAACGCTCCGCGTTACCACTTCTAATTATCGGCTGTTTCTTTTGGTCGATCACTCAGACAAGATCCCCGAAATAATTTGATATGCTTTCCGGTGAATCTCTTCTCTGCTAACGGTGAGAGGCCGGTCCGGACTACTTTCCATTTCTGGTTTCGTCTGTACAGCTCACAGGGGATTGTTCTTTGGGATACCTGCCATCTCGCACCAGCCGATGGTTCTCTGCAAAGGCTCACCCGAAAAATGTTGTCCTGCTCATTGCTTTTTTCTGATCCCTTTTTTCTTTGGAACAACTTGCATTATAGTCTCATTTTTCGGTTTGTCAAGCAATTTTTTAAAAAATATCGTGTTTTTCCCTAAAAATAGTAAAAATCTTCTTCATGCGTATGAGATGGTTGTTCCGGAGGTAGCTTCTCTTGCCAGCGTTCTCCGTACCTGCCGGGAACAGGAGATCTGCCTGTGGATGGGCGAGACAGGAGGAAGAAATGAGCACGCATGGCAGACAACGATGTATGAGATTCTTTCCGAGTACCACGCCGGTTATAATCTGTGGTGCTGGAAAACAGTAGAGGGAGCAGGATGTGCTTCGATTCTGAACTTTAATGTTCCGGATGAATGACATCTGATTACCGATTATGCAATTAATGGTGTTATAAGCTTGAAGAGACTTCTTAATCACTATTTTTTTTAGAATTGGAGCTCCAACGTGATTAAAAAGTCTCTTGAGGCTTATTTTTTTACTCAAAACACAAAATTGTACTTTTTTAAAAACATTCTGAAACATACCAACCTTTTGGCACTCCAGACATGTAATTAGTGTAAGGAGCATTTCAGAATGACACAAAACCAAAAAGTTCCGTCAGGCGCACTGTAAAAGTGTAGCTGGGCAATGGGTTTCGTGTAAAGGGATTTTTGAAGTTTCTTACACGAACCTTGAAAACGGAACAGCCTGCCCATAGTGATACCAGATTTGAATGTGCATTTTGCATGTCTCTTCTGGAAATACGTGCCGGAAACATCAGAACCAGGTACAGGAACGGATATGGGATGAAAACAGGAACGGAAAAACGAAGAAAGGAGGGCGTCAGAGAATGGCACAGACACAGGGATTCATGACAGCGTTGTATGAACGTCTCAGTCGTGATGATGAATTAAATGGGGAATCCAACAGTATTTCAAACCAGAAAAAGCTTCTGGAGCAGTATGCAAAAGAGCATGGCTTTACCAATCTGGTGCATTTTACAGATGATGGAATCTCAGGCACAAGATTTGACCGCCCTGGCTTCCTTGCCATGATGAAAGAAGTGGAGTCCGGGAAAGTTGGGACGATCCTGATAAAAGATATGAGCCGAATGGGAAGAGATTATCTGAAAGTAGGGCAGTACATGGAACTGCTCCGGCAGAAGAACGTCCGACTGATCGCAGTCAATGAGAACGTGGACAGCTTCCGTGAGGATGATGATTTTACCCCATTCCGAAATATTATGAATGAGTGGTATGCAAGGGATACCAGCAAGAAGATTAAATCAACCTTTAAGGCAAAGGGCAAGTCAGGGAAGCATGTGGCAAGTACAACACCGTATGGCTATCTGAAAGATAAGGACGATCCGAATATATGGATTATTGATGAAGAAGCGGCGGCAGTTGTACGGAGAATCTTCCACATGACGATGGACGGATACGGGCCATACCAGATCGCCCGGATACTGAAAGAGGATAAAGTCGAAATACCGGCAGTTCATATGGCAAAGAAAGATGCCGGATTATGGAAAGGCAGGGTAGAGGAAATCAAAGATCCGTATGGATGGGGTTCTTCCACTGTTGCAGGGATTCTGAAGAAAAGGGAGTATCTTGGGCATACAGTGAACTTCAAGACCAGAAAGCACTTCAAGGATAAGAAAAGCCATTATAATTCCTCTTTCGATTTTTACCAGAGATTCACTGGTCATATCTATATTTTCCAATTGGAGCATACGGACAAGTTCAGTCTGACCGTATCATGATTCCGGTAATGAATAGACTAACTGCTACTAAAGCAATTCGAGCATTAAATCGACCAGATGCAGGCACAGTTCCGATTATTGCAATGACTGCTAATGCTTTTGCGGAAGATGCACAGAAATGTTTGGAAGCAGGAATGAATGCACATTTCGCAAAACCTTTGGATATTGAAAAGGTGAAAAAATCATTTATGAACAGACAAAAAATAGTAAATGGATGTGACAGCTTTTTTCTGCCACATACGATAACCGAGAGGAACAGAAAGGTACGATACCTTATCGTGGTTCCAGACGGGCACGCAGAGCATGACGCTCACAAAGCAATGTCCATTCAAATAGTTGGAACCATTGTGTGCAGCATGGTCAAACAGTTTTGAACCGTTTTCAAACTTTGTGCCAAATTTAGATACCATTGTATCATCAACACACAGAAATACCGGTTGCGTCTGTAATGAATCCGGTATCAGCTTCAAAGCAATCCGGGCAGTGGTATTCATAAATCTGGAATAATCAACTTTTGCATAGGAACATGCATAATAAAATACATTCAGTGATTTTTCTGTTACCCCGGATAAAAAATGCTGATAAAGAAAACGGATGGAATGCGCGGATTCCAAAGCCAGTATGGATAATATCAACAGAAACAGGGTATCTGCTGTTGGAACAGAAAAAGTTTCAAAATAAATCAAAAAATATTGATGAAGTCTACCAATCAGTGTTTTTTCGTTGTATAATGTTTTTGTCGTACAGGGTCACTTTCCTTTGTAATGTTTTGTGCCAAATTCAT
>NZ_CDRRUH010000038.1:0-29954 GCF_977045365.1 Fusicatenibacter sp. | reverse complement strand
CACTTCCTCCATCCATACCGTTACTGATACCAACTTGTGGTTCGCTACACTTGGCGGTAAATACCCGTGACTGGACTTGCACCAGCAAGATTAGTGCCATGCTCGGCACACAAGGGAAGAACCCCCAGCAGTTGCCGCTGCTGGGGGTTCGCTTTGTGAACACATGTCACTTATTTCTCTTATCAGCTACACATACTATATCATATGCAGAATCGAATTTCAAGATTCCTCTCCCACATTTTTATTTCACTTTCACCAGTCTCACCGCCATATACGGTCTTGACGGCATGTCGATCGTGAATTCTCCGCTGTGGCGGCCTGCCGGGGTGATGGTCATGTTCCAGGTGTCGATGACTTCCACATCGAACTCCTGACCTTCCGGCATGTGGAACGGGCGGCGGCATGGGCGGTTGGCACCGTAATAGTACATCACGCAGTCTTTTCTCGGATGGCTTGCGCTGTTTGTGCAGCAGGTCTCATCAAAGAATGCCGGAAGCGGCTCCATATAGCCCCCGTTTTCTTCCATGATATCCAGCAGGAACTGGATCCGCGCCGGGCTGCCGCCCTTCAGCTCTCCGCCGTGTGACCACCAGATCACACCGTTTTCATTTTCATACGTCTCTCCATGCTGGCCATATCCACCTCTGGTGTATGCCTCCCAGAACCGGCGTGTCATCTCCTCGCCGCTGATATTGCCCCAGCCGAACGGAAGATTTCCTTCATATGCAATTTCATCGAGCACGCACGGTTTTCCATACTGCGGGCGCCAGATTTCCACATTTTCTGCGGTACGGTACAGATCGATTCTCTGCAGACTGCAGTGCGTGATCCATCCCCTGGAATGATCGTACATGGTCATACAGTTGTGAATGGAGCGCAGATGGCGGTACGGATCCTGACGGCAGACGGTTTCTGCATTGGACTCCCACTCGGATACCGGTTTCCAGCGGAACAGGTCAAATTCATTTGCCATAGCCCACCATACATTGTGGTATGCACTGAAACGGTTGACAACGTATCTTAAATAAAAGTTCTGCTGCTCCAGATTCATGCGGGAATAGCCCCAGCGGTCGTACGGATGGAACAGAATCAGATCGGCCTGGATTCCCATGGTGCCAAGGCGTGCGATCGTGTTTTCAATGTGTTCAAAATAAGAAGGATTCGGACGGGTATAATCCCATACTTCATCCGGGTTTTCGATCATGGCATCAATGCCGCCGAACATATTGCGCGGCGCTTTTTCCAGCTTCTCTGTCTCAAAGTCAGACGGAGACCACGGAGAATTTTCACGAATTTCAAACGGATACTGTGCCGGCTCTTTTAAATTGTAGACATAGTGCTTCGGGAAAACGCAGAAGCGGATCTTATTAAACGGAGAAGCAGCAAGGCTTTCATACGTTTTCTCCTGAGTCTCCTTACTCTGCAGCTCCCACACATAGCAGGTCGTACCGCACGGGTAGTATTCCTTTCCGTCATCGTAAGCAAAATGGTAGGTGTTTGCTACCCGAACCGGACCGTGGCAGTTTTCATCGGCTGCGCTGACCTCCACCGTCACCTTCGCCTCATCGCCCCAGCTTGTTACTGCGGTAATCTCATACGTTCCTTCGCAGGATGGCATAAAGCGCAGTTTGTATACGCCGTTTCCATCATAAAAGCCCTCGGCACGCTTTTCCTCTGCCTGGCCTGCCATCGTTCCTTTCACCCACTGCTCCGCAAACGGATTTCCCTCGGACGGTCCCCGGAAAACCAGTTCTGCAATTCCATATCGTTTTACATATTCGGTATAAGACTGTAACATACGTTCCACCTTTCTAAAATAAGTATTGCTTCGTATCGTGATAATTTAATTTTACTAAATGTATTTTGAATAGTCAATCTTTTTAAATTAAATTTTTAAACAATAATTCAGTTATTTTTTTATCACTTTTGCCGATATCTATTTCTTTTTTCCTTGTATTTATTGACGTTTTTTCACTTTTATTGTAAACTTTCCCATAGAGTCTGCCGGACCTTTTGCTGAACAGTTCCGGCATTTTCTTTTTATCTGGCTCAAAATTCAGCATATATCTAACATGTACAGGAGAGGAGATGGTCCTTTGAAAAAACGCTTTTCCAAAATTTCCATACACTCACTTGGTTTTCGTATTTTTGTTCTGCTTGCAGTCATGATCGTCCTTTTTTGCGCGCTTGTCGCGTACAACAACACAGCCGCTTTCGGTCTGATGCTTGAGCGGATCCATGAGAACTCGGAAAATACACTGGTTCTGTACCAGAAAAGCCTAGATGAAAATCTTTCCCGCACGGAAACCTACCTCTATGTTTTCGCATTAAATGATGCCGATCTTCTTTCCCTCCGCGCAGCAGAACCACAGACAACCAACTGGTATATCACATTAAACCGAATCAAAAAAAGCTTTGAAAACGCAACGCCAAACTATACCGTAGACGGCTTTTTCTGCTATCAGGAAGCCACAGATGCCCTGGTCCTCTATGACCAGACCACCAACCCGACACCGTTCCTCTGGAACTATATCCGTGAAATCGCCAAAACAGAGGATCCGTCCTCTGTATGGAATCTCAACGAAATCAACGGGAAATATTACCTTGTCCGTATTCTGAACCTGAACGGATATCTGCTCGGCGCGTACATTTCCACGGATACACTCCTTGGCACTCTGGTCGATACAAAAACGCAGGACAGTCTTCTGTATTTTTCCGATGGTCCCCTTCTTCTGCGCACCCCGTCAAACGATGTCTGCCTGGAGGCTCCCCGCTTGAAATGGCGACGATATCCTTCCTACGACATTGATGGAACCTCCTGGATGGCTGTTTCACATGAACTGAACGAAACACCGCTGTCGCTGACCCTGCTTTTAAAGGCTTCGGAATACACCAAATATCAGAGCAGCTTTTATCTTCTCGCCCTGATCGTTTCGCTCGGTCTGTTCGTAATCTGGCTGCTCCTGTCTGCTTCCCTGCACCGCTGGGTTCTTCACCCGGTTCACATGCTGACGCATGCGCTGGAACAGCTCCGCGGCGGTGATCTCAAGGTGCGGATTCCGGATGACGCTATGCTCGACGAATTCCGGAAAATGACGACCGCTTTCAACGATATGGTCGAAGAGATCGATGATCTGAAAATCGCGAATTACGAAAAACAGCTCGCCCGTCAGAAGCTGGAAGCGCTTTACCTGAAGCAGCAGATCACGCCGCATTTTATGATCAACTGCCTGAACACCATTTATCAGCTGACTGAAAATAACCATGCGGACCTGGCACGGCAGATGCTTCAGAACCTGAGTGTACATCTGCGCTATACGCTTTCCTCCGGTCAGACTGTCTCGCTTTTAGAAGAGCTGAAGCTGGTTAAAAACTACGTGGAGCTTTCCTCCATCCGCTATCCCGGCGCGCTGCGCCTGCTCCCTTCCTGCGAAGAATCGCTGCAAAATGCAACGGTTGTGCCGCTTATACTCCTGAACTTTGTGGAAAACACGATCAAATATGAGGTCGTTATGGGGAAAGTGCTGGACATGCATATCGATATCACCGCGCAGGAAGAAAATCAGTGTACCCGTCTTCACATCTGTATCTGGGATACCGGATGCGGTTTTTCCGAGGATATACTTGCCGTGCTGCAAAAGCTTGATACCTATGTAAACTCCGAGCAGGAACACATCGGCATCACAAACGTGGTGCTCCGCCTCCGCCAGATTTTTCCCGACGCAGCTTTTGCTTTTGGCAACCGCCCCGGCGCAGGCGCTCAGATTACCATTGATTTTCCTTACGTTCCCTTTTTCCGCATCGACGGATAACCGGAACAGCTAAAAATATGTTTTGGGAGGTTATTATGAACCTGTTAATTGTAGACGATGAATATTATACCGTCGAAAGCATCTCCAACAAAATCCGCACACTACGCCCGGACTTTTTTGAGATTTTCTGTGCCTACAATCTGACGCAGGCATTGGAAGCCTTTTCCGCGCATCCGATTGATCTGATGATTTGTGATATCGAGATGCCCGGCGGTTCCGGCCTCGAACTGCTGGACCAGATCCGCCAGGCACACTACGAAACCGTCTGCATTTTTCTGACCGCCTATGCAAAATTTGAATATATTTCCCGCGCTATGAAGCTTTCCAGCAGTGACTATCTGTTGAAGCCGCTGGACGACCATGCTCTTCTGGAAGCTCTTGACAAAGCCTGTGCGCAATGTGAAAAGCAGCAGAAGGACCGCGTCAACACCCTTCATGCCAATTACTGGAAGGAAAGTGAGCTCCCGCTTGCGGAACAGTTCTTCCTCGACCTGTTAAATGGCAGTATTTCCTCTGCCCCTTCCGAAGTGATGGATGAAATCCGCTATCGCCGTCTGAATGTCGAACTGATTCATCAGCCCTTCTGTCCGCTTCTGATCCAGACCGGACAGACAAACTCCTTTTCTCCGACCGACAACCGTACCCTGTATGAATTTGCCTTAAAAAATATTGCCCGGGAATATTTTTTTGAACCCGGCGAGCTGCCGCTGACGATCCGTGTGCTTGATGGTTTTTATCTTCTGCTTCTCCCGGTCTCCACACACTCTCGGGACGCCGTGATTGGCCGATGCCGTCAGGCCCTGACCGACTTTGTGACACACTTTCCGTTCTCGATCAACTTTTTCGTTGATCAGAAGGTCTGTCTCCCGGAAGACCTGCGAAAAGCTTTTCTTTCCATGAAAGCCTTCGCCGGAAAGAACGTCACCTACGAAAATCACGTTTTCGATCTTGCCGCTGAAACCGAAGCTCCTGTTCAGACGCCTTTTCAGCCGATTCCATCTGACCGCTGGTCCGATCTTCTCACATCCGGAAAAACGGAACAGCTTCAGATTGAGGTTTTCGCTTTCTTAAATCAGACGAAAAGCTCCGGCACTGCTACACGGGAATTTCTGACCGGCTTTTACTATCAGTTCCTGCAGCTGCTGTTCCGCCAGATGGATCATCCGGGCAGCGAAGACGAAGCCTTCCGCCGCCAGATTACCGTTGCTTCCCCGGAGCAGACCTTCTCCTCGTTTGGTGCTTTACGAGAATGGATTTCCAACAGTCTTCTGCTGTTCATACAAAGCCGTCAGGCAGCCGCTTCCCAGGACACGGCTGTTGCCACCGTGAAAGCATATATCGAATCGCACCTCTCCGACGAGCTGGACCGCGATACGCTTGCAGCCATGGTATACCTGAACGCCGATTATCTGTCCCATCTCTTCAAAAAAGACACGGGAAGTTCTCTCATCAACTACGTCATCGACCGCCGGATTGCGCGCTCCAAGGAGCTTCTCGCAAAGGGCGAAATGAGCATCCGCGACATTGCCATCACCTGCGGCTTCCAGAATATTTCGTACTTCTCCCGCCAGTTTAAAAAATCGACGGGCATGACACCACGGCAGTTTAGAAATTAAAAAAATCCGGCCTTCCTTTTGCATATCGGAAAGCCGGATTTTTTGGATTCACTTACTTTTTTATCAGCCCTTCACGCCGCCAAGGGTAATACCTTTTACAAAGTTTTTCTGGATGAACGGATAAATGATCATGATCGGCAGAATACCAAGTGCTGCCATCGCCATACGAACCGTTCCGGATGGGATCTGGGAGAGGCCTTCGCCTGCCTGCGCCATGTTGTTGGCGTTCTGCGTCAGCGCCTGAATATTCTGCATCAGACGGTTCAGCAGGTTCTGGATACTGTAGAGATCCGTTCTCTTTGTCAGATAGATATAACCATTGTTCCAGTCATTCCAGTAAGCGATACCGGAGAACATGGCAACGGTGGTAATAATCGGTTTGGACAGCGGAATGGCGATCTTCCACATAGTCTGGAATTCGTTTGCACCGTCAATATAGGCAGCCTCAAGAATTTCATCCGGCACACCGGTGACAAAGTAGCTCTTCATCAGGAGAACGTTGAATGCGCTCATCATCAGAGACGGAACCAGCAGCCCGAAGAACGTATCTTTCACATGGAATACGGTCGTGTAATTGATATAAGTCGGTACAAGGCCTCCGTTGAACAGCATGGTAAAGAACACCAGAAAGGTCAGGACATTGCGTCCCGGCAGACCCTTTTTCGAAAGGCCGTAGGCCAGACAGGTTGTCAGTGCAAGGCTGCATACAACGCCGGTTGCGGTCAGGATAAAGGACATTCCATAGGCTTTGATTACCATGGAACTGCTGGATGTGAATACCCACTCATAAGCATAGGTACTCCACTTTTCCGGCAGAAAAGAGTATCCATTCTGTAACAGAGTTGCATTGTCAGTCAATGAGGAAATGAACATCAACAGAATCGGAATGATCGCGAGCAGTGTCAGGATTGTCATGATCAGATGGCCGAAAAAGCTATAAATTTTATCTTCTCTTGTTTTCATACCGTTCCTCCTAGATCAGCGCGCTGTCGCGGTCAATTTTACGTACCAGCAGGTTGGCGCCAAGCACCAGAATAAATCCTACGATCGACTGGTAAACACCGGCTGCGGCAGACATCGAAACATTGCCCATCTGAAGCAGTCCGCGGTATACGTAGGTATCAATTGTGTTTGTTGTGGAATACAGAGCTCCCTGGTTCATCGGTACCTGATAAAAGAGACCGAAATCAGAGTAGAAAATTCTTCCGATTGCCATCATGGTCAGCATGATAATGGTCGGGCGAAGAAGCGGCAGGGTGATATATTTGATCTGCTGCCATCTCGTCGCACCATCGATTTTGGCTGACTCATAGAAGGATTTATCAAATCCCATCAGTGTTGCCAGATATACAATACAGTTGTAACCAACCGACTTCCATGCACTGACGAAAACCAGGATAAACGGCCAGTATTTCGGCTCCGAATACCAGGAAACCGGATCTTTTCCCAGCGCCTTTAAAATCGTGTTGTTGATGAATCCGTTTTCTACGCTGAAGAATGCGAAAACAAGATATCCAATGATAACGGTGGAAAGAAGGTTTGGAAGAAGGATGGCACTCTGATAAACTTTTTTCCGTTTTCCTTCCAGCTCACTTAAGATAATAGCTACTGCAATTGCCAATGTTGTGTTGATTACGATAAATGCCACGTTATAGAGAATCGTATTTCGTGTAATAACAAAGGCATCGCTTGTCGTAAACAGATATTCAAAGTTTTTCAGTCCTACCCATGGACTTCCGTAGATGCCCTTTCCGGCATTGTACTGTTTGAATGCAATTACGAGGCCCGGCAGAGGCATGTAATTGTTGATAAACAGATAAATGAGGCCCGGCAGCATCAGAATATAGATCGGCAGAAAGCGTACAAATGTTTTTCGTCTTTTCTGGCTCTTCTGACTTTTCACTCTTGCCATGTTTTTCATTCTCCTTTTTTCTTATCCGCAGCCGGTCCTGAAGCGTTCCGGTTTTGACAGATTTTTCTCTTCTTACAACCTGCGCCGTCCTGTTTTTGGGACGGCGCAGTCATTTTTTGATCTAAATTCTAAACTTTATTTGTTTGCTTCCTGCCATGCTGCAAGCTGTGCCTTTTTCTCATCGATAATCTTCTGGAGGCCTGCAGTCATCATCTTATCATTCATCTCAGCAATTCCGGTCTCCGGGTCTACAAAGCCGTACTCTACGCTGGTCTGATACTCGTTGTATACGTTCTGTACTGCTGTGAGCTCGTTTGCCACATTTGTGCTGTCAAAGGAGAAACCGCTTGCTTTGGAAACCTTTGCATTGGTGTTAAACTCTTTCATCTCTGTCCACAGATCCGGGTCATTTCCTTCCCATACGTGGGTCAGGAACTGGTTCGGCATCATCCATCCCATGGAATGGTTCCATCCGGAGTTGGATGCGTCTACACCGTCTGCGTAAGTAGCAAGTCCGTCATCGCCAATTTTGTAATGTGTTCCTTCGATGCCCCATGCCAGAAGATTTGCAACATCAGCATTCGTGTAGCACTCGTTCAGGAATTTCATAGCTGCTTCTTTGTGCTGTGCAGAAATCGGAATAGTCCAAGGCATACCAGCCACTGAAGTAGAACTGATATAGTCCTCCAGGGTCTGGAAAATTGTCATATCACGGCCGGTCAGAGTGGTCTCCTGCGCTTTGATGCCAGGCTTTCCACCTGTGGTATAGCTCATCAGAGTTCCGGCTTTTACAAGCTCACCAACTGCTGTTGTATCGGTCGATGCATCGGCACTGATATAGCCTTTCTGATTGTAATCATACAGTCTTGCGCAATAATTCTTGTAGAAATCGCTCTCGAAGAGATTGACAACATCAAGGTTCTGGCCATAGTCAAGCAAAACACCAAACACATTTCCACCAAGGGAGTCTACGTTGGAGAACTGAGACATAGAACCTGTTGTCGGACGATAAACCTCTTTGTCCGGATATTTTTCATGCAACTGCGCATAAATATCATTTAATTCATCCAGACTGATTTTTACAATCTCATCATCACTTTTTACTTCGTAGCCAATTCCATCCAGATACTCTGTTGCGATTGCAGCACATCCACGTCCCTGTGCAATGTCCCGGTTGCTTGGAAGGCCATAGAGAACTCCGTTTACACGGCAGGCATCAATGTTATCCTGTCCAACTGCTTCTGCGATGTCCGGTCCGTAGGTTGCAAGAAGATCGTTCTCATCCAGATCGGAAAGGTATCCCTGCTGAATTCCGGTCTGATACGAGAATCCTACGCATGCAAGCACATCGATTTCCTCGTTTGCGGAAAGCGCCAGCGTCGTATTCTGATTAAAAGATCCAAAATCGGTAATAGAAAGCTCAACTTCAACGCCAATCTTATCTCTTGTAATATCATTGATTGCTTCCTGTACTTTCTCGGTGTCTGCCGGAGCACCCGTCCAGGTCGGGAAGCTTACGATGATTTTCTCTACTTCTCCGCTTCCGTTCTCTGCTGTGCTGGATGCGGTACTCTTATCCTTGGAATCTGTCTTACTGGAATCCGAGCTTCCACCGCTGCTTCCGCATGCAGCCATGGAGCATGCCATGATCGATGCCATGAAAATCGCTGCTACTTTCTTTTTCATTCTTTCATCCTCACTTTTATCTTTTTGTTTTGTTTCGTTTTTGAGTTTCGGCCGTGACTCATTTGATGATCTTATTATATCTGCTTTCCCACCTCCAAAAAAGAACAATTCTGCGATGAATTTGCACTTTTCTGCGGTTTCTTTCCACATTTTGTATGGTTTTTTATCACTTTTCGGCTTTTTCTATGCATTCTGCTATCAGCATCCAGTCTCCATCCGCCGGCTTCTTAGGCATAATGCACGACTCCCCTCGCACTTCCACCTTAGTTTCTGCTCTTTCTGTCTGTCCCGTTCTCGGATCAAACCAGGAAATTGCATAACTTCCGTCACAAAGGCCTGTGATCGGTGTACTCATGCCATCCATCTCTCCGTAATAAATTAGTGCTCTCGTTTTATCCCGGCTGATCGTGGCAGCCGCAAGCTTATTGGCAAACGGGCTGATACTCTCTTCCATTTCTGCCGGATCGTACGGCACCATCTCCTCAAAATGATGTTCTTCATAAAAACGTCTCAGATATCCCATCTGTGCGCCTCCGGGGCCGTCAATGGCTTTTGCCCAGGTGATACCAAACTTGTTGAATGCATTAAAATCCGGGTTGATGTCGCTTACCTCCCAGATATTATCCCAGATGCCCTGCGCACCGTATGTATAGCCGCAGCCGCCGGTCTGGACTGCCATGTATGCCACGCGGCGCAGCATTGCATCGGTGCAGAGCCGGGTTCCGTTTTCTTCCAGTGTGGAACAGTATTCATACAGCGACTCGCCTTCAATGAACGGTTTTGTTCCGTGTTTCTTCCGATAGGTCCGGTACCAGGACGGATTGATCGGAAAATCGCCGTGTCCGGCCTGATTCAGCACAAAATCAAACCACGATTCGTCATAATAGTAATCTGCAAACGGGCGTTCATTCGTGTAATGTGCGGTCTGCAGTGTTCCATAGCCGTCCATTTTTTCCACATACTTTGCGACCTCACGCCAGCCTTTGATGGCTGTTTCCCGCGGTTTTCCCGGAAAGTAGCCTGCCACTTCGCCTGCCAGCGTCCACACAACCGGAAGGGCGCCATAACGGGCAATGATGTAGCGTGCCAGATGTTTCTGGTGCTCTACGCCCTGTTCGATCGATCCGGACCAGGCAAAGCCGAGTGCATTGATAAAGCCGAGATCGGCGAGATACTGCATGCGGCGGTCAAGTTCCTTCTGATAAAATGCCACATTTGGCACATCATCCGTTGCATCTGTTTCCCAGTAACGACTCTTCTGTTCCTTCCAGCTGTCGCTTCGAAGGTTCGTCTGATAAACGTTATAGCCCTGTTCCTTCCTGCGATCCGCCATGCCACGGAACATGCTTGTCATCTGCGGATGGTTCGACTCATCCCACCGCTCACCAAAAGCAAATTCCCAGTGCGTATCGCCGAGCCAGAAAAACGGTGTTCCGTCTGCATACGCCAGATATTTTCCTGATGGATGCACTTTCAGAAATCCGTGCTGATAGATAGCAAGCTTTCCTTCGTATGGAATACATTCGATTGTTCCCTGCACTCCGGAAAGTCCCGTCTCCTCCGGTGCTTCCAGTCTATAGCTCCACATTCCGGTTTCGGTCGGCGCAAAGGCAATCCGATAGGTATTTCCGCCGTCCCAGTATGCTTCTCTTCTGATCTTTCGGCCGGAAGGCCCTGTAAAAATTCCCAGGACCGAAACATCGAGGAATGGATTGTCGTATGTTTTCTCACTTTGAAACGATAAAATAATTTGTCTCCACTGTTCTGCTTTCATCCCCATTTTGTTTTCTCCTTTATCTGCACAGAGCGCGCCCGGCTTTTCTTTCGGGTACGCTCCTCGAATCTGATTTTATGGTTGTCGTTCACTTCCGGTGAACGGCAACCTTTATTCTGTTCAAAAGCCGGCTGTATCTGTTTGTTATTTTTTTTATTCCAGCCCGCGTTTTTTTGCAAGCTCCACGGCAATCTCAACCAGCTCCGCCGCATCCTCGCGGCAGACAAAGCCTTTCGTTACCTGCTCTTTTGTGTTTTTCTCTGCCATTTCCCGGTAATGTGCCAGTGTTCCGTACAGCTCTTTTATCATTTCTTTCGAAAACGCCTGCTGATAACCGAACAATCCTTCCTTTTCCGATTCCGGATCCAGGAAATTCTGGCCTTTTTCAATATCGCTGGTATTGCTGTATCTTCCGGTTGGATAGTCAAGGAGGCAGGTACGCAGTCCACCGATTGTATTTCCGAAAGCATCCTTTTTGTTTTCTCCGTCGCTGTCAACCGCAATCCGGTCACAATGCGCCGGAGCTGCGCCTGTCCGTACCCAGGTAAAGAGATTCCGAAATGCTGCCGCAAAAAGAATCTGGGACGGATAGTCGTTTCCTTCCTCATTTTTTCCCATATAGAATGGCAGATGGTTGATCCGCACCAGATCCGGATCGTTCTGATAGTAGTCCACATAGCTATAGGAAGTGTCATGGCTTGCACCCGTCACATCATACTGGCGGAACAGGAACTCCGGATCATCGCTGTCCTGCTGGGCAATGCGCCATGCTTCCATTCTTCCGTTTTCACTCTCCGTCTGCACAGCGATAAACGGCTCGCGCGCCTTTTCCACACGTGTCAGACTGTAATGGTACGGAGCCATGGTTTCATACTGGTTGACCGGAATACCAAGGGAATGGACTCCTCCTCCGGAAAGGTAGCCATCAAATACACACGCACCGCGTGCCACCTCCGGACGATACGCAAAGCTGTTCAGATAGCGGAACAGATACGAACCCGACTGTGACCAGCCCGTCAAATAGACGTATTCTCTCTTATATTCCCGAATCGGATTCTGCTCCTCATCACCGCGCAGCAGCCACGCCAGGTCTGTCAGCATGTCCCAGAAAAGACCCGTTTCGTAATCATGATTCAGATCTCCGAGTCCGCCCGTGGCCTGCAGGCGCTCCGAGAACGGCACATCCGGCGTCGGGTTGGCCCAGGAAAGACGGCCATACCGATTTTCATCAAACTCTACCATTTTGGCGATCGTATTCGGTTTGCTTGTGATTCCCACATAGATATCTCCGTCCCGTACAAATTTCTTCCAGCCGAGAATCCACATGCGGTCAATCTCCATAAAACTCGTTGGGTTGATGATCTCCACTACAACGTTTCCGCTGCATTTTGCAGTGTCCTGCGGTGCACGGACGATGATGCGGTTTGTATACGGCGCATCCGCAGTGCGCACACGGACGCCGCCGCGCTCGTCGGCAGTCTCATAGACATTGGCCGTTCCATACATATAATATTCCTTCTCCACATAACCGCGCTCCGACAGCTTCAGGTAACGCTCCGCACTGGCAAACGGATAGCTTTCTTTCGTTACCGGAATCTCCTCTAGTCTTGTAATCATCTCGTAAAACCTCCCTTTTACCTTGTATAATTTTATTATTCCATATCGCTTCAACGCGGAAAACAACGATTCTGCGGTTTTTTGACACTTTTCTGCGGTTTCTGTTTCGGTCAGATTTTTTCCGTTTCAGAAATAAAGCCACAGAAAAAGCGTTATAGTTCACTGGTATCCAGCTAACAGCAATGAAAAAGCATCTCCGTGCAAATTTATCTCTGATTTGTACTTTTTCTTTTGAAATGCCTGTAGTAAACTGGTATTGTCGGGCAGAAAAAAATTCTATCATTCCCAATACCGTCTTTTCTGCCCATGCAAACAACTGTACTCTCAAGCTTTTTCTGTACCTGATTTTGTGAGATGATTTCTTGTCAGCCGCAAAAGCAAGTGCAGAAAGACGCTGAGCGTACATTCCGTACCAAAGGAGGGTTTTTACAAATGAACGGAACTTATTATACCATTACCGAAGTTTTTGATTTCGGCCCGCATATTTCGAAAGTAATTCTTGATTACGGCAAAAGCATGAAGGGTGCGGCTCCATCCCCGGAGCAGTTTACGGTACACGTTACCCGTACTTCTACCGAAGGTGAGGATTTTGTCTGGCCAAACTTTATGGGCGACAAGCCGGATGACTCGATGGACGGAACCCGCCGCGTTTCGAACGTTTACGTTTCCGACAAAAGCGGCGCACCGTGTGAGGACGGCACCTGCCTGACGCTGGAGCTGCCGTGTTTTATCATGGAAGGAATCGGCTCGATCATCAAATTCAATGGTAATTTTAATGTATTTGTCAAAGTCGCTTACGATGTGACACAGACCTCTGAAATTGCAACAGACGATGGTGCCATTTCTCCGCAGACGTTCGACGTAGACGGCGGAAACCGCGTCATCTACGGTGAATGGCTCAAAGAAAACCGCTACGAGGATCCGCAGATTCCGCTCTCTTACGTTTACTACGAGCCGGAAATGGATGCGGATAAGAAAATCCCGCTGATCATCTGGCTGCACGGCGCAGGTGAGGGCGGACAGGAGCCGCCGATTGCAGCAATCGGAAATAAAGTTGTAAACCTGATTTCCCCAAAGGTTCAGAAAATTTTCGGCGGCAAGACCTACCTGCTTGCTCCACAGGCTCCAACCATGTGGATGGATGACGGAACCGGCGAATATACCAAAGACGGTTCTTCCAAATATACCGAAGTTCTCGATGCTCTGATCGGCGCTTTCGTGGATGCGCATCCGCAGATCGACCGTTCCCGCATCTACATCGGCGGCTGCTCCAACGGCGGCTTTATGACCATGAAACAGATCATTTTCAACCCGTCCCGCTACGCTGCCGCATATCCGGTCTGCGAGGCTCTGGCGGATGCATTTATCTCCGATGAAGACATCCTGAAGCTCAAAGATCTGCCGATCTGGTTTACACACGCAAAAACCGACCCCGTTGTCGTTCCGGATGATTTTGTCGTTCCAACCTATGAACGTCTGGCAAAGGTCAATCCGAATGCACACTTCACCTACTGGGACAAGGTACTCGATCACACCGGAACCCAGAAAAATGCAGATGGCACCCCGTTCGAATACATCGGCCACTGGTCCTGGATCCCGATGCTGAACGATGAGTGTGTCCTCGATTATGACGGCAAACCGGTTATGACAGACGGAAAAGAGACTCCGATTCTGGAGTGGATGGCTGCACAGAAAAAGGCATAATTTTACTGATCTGACTGACAGCAAAAAAAATGGTGTGGAAACGCCTCGAAAGGGGTTGTCTCCACACCATTTTCTGTTTTCATCCGTCTTATCAGATCTGCCGCTTTCCACCAGCGGCATAGCCGTCGGTTCTCGGAATCCATTTCAGAAATTCTTCGACTGCCAGATTCCAGAATCTCCACTCATGGGTGTAACCCGGTACGGATACCCAGGTGACGTCCACTCCGTTTTCTTCCAGATAATTCTTGAACTCTGTATTGATCTCATACAGCATATCGTTTTCTCCGCAAGTCACATACAGCGGCGGGATTTTCTTTCCTTCTACAATGGCTTTTTTTACCAGCCATTTCACATCCAGCGGGCCGTCGATCAGGCCTTCCACTTTTTCCGGATCGCCTACCGGCATGACAGCACCGGAGAATGCGCCGATCGCTGCGAACCGTTCCGGATTGGAAAGGCCGTGCAGCAGTGCGCCGTATCCGCCCATTGATAAGCCTGCGATGTAGCTGTGTTCCGGCTCTGCGGAAATTGGGAAGTAATTGGTTACAAATTCCGGAACTTCTTTTGCTACGAAATCGAAAAACGGTTCGCCGTCCAGAGAATCATGATAGAATTTATTTTCCCCCGAAATCATCACAACTGCCATGTTTCTCTCTTCTGCAAACAGCTCCACATTCGTATAGCCGGTCCACTGTGCATGGTTGTTGCCCATGCCGTGCAGTAAATACAGCACCGGATATTTTTCCTTCACCTCATGTGTCGGCGGCACCGGGTTCTCATTTCCCGGCATCGGAAGCTGCATCGCCTCCGGAATCGTCACGCTTGGAAGAATGACCGTGATATCCACGGTTCTTTTTAACGCATAAGAAATAAAGTTACATACAAGTTTTGCCATTTCTCCATTTTTCTCCTGTCTTTAGAATTTTTATTGACCTTTTGCGGCCCCATGCATTCAGTATAAACCTTTTGTTCTGATATTCCAATAGACACGGATTAAAAAGGAACCGGTTATCTTTCTCCTGCTTCTTTCTGCTCTTCCGCCGCCATCTGCCGCTTCCGCCGTGTCACAAGGCCGCCGATCCGCCCCGTCTCTTTTGCAGTGAGCGACCGCCAGCCATCGTTCAGCACGCGGTCTAAAAGCCCCAGCTCGTCTGCGATTTCGTATTTCATCTTTTCTTCCTCCGTCATATGTCCCAGATCAATTTTCTTCTGCTTTGCCATTTTGTTCTGCACTCCTTTTCTCTGCATTTTTTGCTTTATTCAGAGTGTGAACATTTTTTCCGGCCTTATACCTCCTGTTTAGGAAACTTTTCTGACGATGTGTCTGCGAAACCGACCACCGCAGCTTTCCCGAAAGCGTATTTGAAAAAACCTCGCTTTTTGAAACACGGTCCGGTTTCCCATTCCGTTTTTCAAAAAGCGAGATCCTTTTCTTTATTTCTATTCTATATTCCTATCTTCTCACTCCGGCGTCTCTCCGAGCCCGCTTTTAATTGCGGCAACAGCCGCCTGAAGTGCTTCCTCTTCATCCTCTCCGCTGCTGCAGATCTCAATGATGTCTCCCTGCCTGATTCCTGCGGCGACGATACTCAAAATACTCTTCAAATTCACTGTTCCCTGCATCCCGTTGTTTTCATAGGTAAACGACATGGAAGATTTGTACCGGCTTACACTGTTTGACAAATTTACCGCGTTTAAAAGATGCAGTCCTGACGGATTGACAATCGTTACTTTTTCACTTACCATCTTACGTTCCACCTGTCTTTCCTTTGTAATCCGCTCATTTTTCTTTGAAAAATGGCTACTTACTCATTTTTTGACCTTTTGACCCTAGTATCGTTATAGTATAACACAGTTTTGTTAATACAGTTTGAACATTCTGTTAGATACTTTTCAATTCTTTCCGCTTACTCAGCTGACTGAAGAACAGGTAATAAATAAAGTATGCAATCGTTGTGATTACCCACGACAGCGGATAGCAGAAGGCTGCTCCTTTTAAGGAGTGGAAATGCGGCAGAACCGCCGTCATCCACACGATACGTACTCCGCAGATTCCTATTCCGGTGATAAACATCGGAATCCATGCATCTCCGACACCGCGGAGTGCGCCGGAAAGGATTTCGATGGAAATATAGGTGAAGAAGGTCGGCACCAGGAAATGGATCAGTCCGTGACAGATTTCACGCACCGCCGTATCTGTGGTAAACAGAGAAATCAGGATATCACCGATAAACCACATAAACATGACCATCAGACCCGTCATCAGAAATGCCATGATCATACTGGTGCGCACACCGCGGTGTACACGATCCATCTTTTTCGCACCGTAGTTCTGGCCGACAAACGTCGTAGCCGCAATACCGAGCGCATTGATCATCATCCAGAAAAGACCGTCCACCTTACCGTAAGCCGCCCACGCAGCCACATTGTTGGTTCCAAGCGAATTGACGGCAGACTGAATGATTACATTCGATACCGAGTACAGAATCGACTGTACGCCTGCCGGAAAACCAATGCGGACAATTCGTTTCAGCATAATCCAGTCAATGCTGATTTTCCGCAGATGAAGCCGGTAAATATCTCTGGTCCGCATCAGAGAGCCCATAACAAGAACCGCACTGATGATCTGAGACAGAATGGTCGCAAGCGCCGCGCCCATAACACCCATCTGCAAACCGACAACAAATAAAAAGTCAAGCGCGATATTGGTCATACAGCAGATGATCAGATACAGCAGCGGACGTTTCGAGTCGCCGACCGCACGCAGGATACCGGAACCCATGTTGTAAATCAGGTTTCCGATGGTTCCAAGGAAATAAACACGCATATAAATCAACGCATAGTTTACAACGTCATCCGGCGTGTTCATCAGATCGAGCATCCACCTCGAGCATCCAATACCGACTACTGTCAGCACAATACCTCCGAGAATGGAAAAAGCAATGGACGTATGTACTGCCCACTGAACCTTGTCCTCTTTATTGGCTCCGTAATGCTGTGAAATAACAACTGTCGCACCACTCGAAAGGCCGACGAAAAATCCGACCAGCAGATTGATCAGCGTACCTGTCGTTCCGCCGACCGCCGCAAGTGCCTGTTTTCCAAGAAAGTGTCCGACAATCATGGCATCCGCCGTGTTGTAAAGCTGTTGGAAAAACGTTCCGAACAGAATCGGCAGGAAAAAGATCAGAATCTGCTGCCAGATAACACCTTCCGTAATCTGATTTACCTTTACTACTTCTTTCTTCTCTTTGTTCATACCCAAATACCTTCTAAAACTGCCGCCGGATCTCATGGCTGAGTCCGACGGCAGTCCCCCTTTAAAATTTTCTTCTGCTCCTTTGCAGATACTCTTCTTCTGTTTTATATTTTCAGCTGCTTCATCCCTCTTGGCAATCGGATATTCGCAATCCGCTTCGCTATCTGCTTGATTCGGTTAAGTAATCTTTCAAGAAATCAAACAGCGTCTGCATTTCTTCCCGCGTGCCAATCGTAATACGCAGATAATTGTCAATGCGGGGTTTCTCAAAGTAACGCACATAGATATGGCGTTCCCGGAGTGCCTGAAAAATCTTCCTGGCCGGTACACTTTCGTGCGTTGCGAAAATAAAATTCGATTTTGAATCTTCGAAAGAAAATCCCAGCTTTTTCAGCTCCTCCTTCGACCACTCTCTCGTTTCCACCACTTTTTTCACCGTCTCACGGAAGTATTCCACATCGCGGATTGCTGCGGCCCCGGCTGCGATCGTGGTCTGATTCATGGTATACGAATTGAAGGAATATTTCACATCGTTCAGATACGAAATCATCTTCTCATTTCCGATTGCATAACCGATGCGCATGCCGGCAAGCGAACGGGATTTTGATGTTGTCTGCACAACCAGCAGGTTTTCATATTTTTCCAGCAGCGGCTGCGCAGTGGCTGCTCCGAAATCCACATATGCCTCATCCACAATCACAACCACATCCGGGTTATGCTGCAGAATCGATTCGATCGCAGAAAGCGAAAGCTCCACACCCGTCGGTGCATTCGGGTTCGGGAACACAATTCCGCCATTTGGATGGTTCTCTGCAAAATACTGCTCCGGCACAATGCAGAAATTCTCATCGAGCGGGACCTGCTCGTACGGAATGCGGAATTCCTCCGCCCAGACATCGTAGAAGGAATATGTAATGTCCGGGAAAAGAATCGGTTTGTCAGAGTTAAAATACGTCATAAACGCCATCGCCAGAACGTCATCCGAACCGACGCCGACAAAAATCTGTTTCGGGCTTACGTGGTAGACATCCGCGACCGCCTGCACCAGTTCTGCCGCGGTCGGATCCGGATAGAGACGGAGGGTATCCTCTTCTGCTATCCGTCTGATCGCCTCTGCGGCCTTTGGTGACGGCGGATACGGATTCTCATTCGTATTCAGCTTGATCATGTCAGCCTCATGCGGCTGCTCGCCCGGTACATACGGCACAACTTTTCTTACATTCTTTTCCCAGTTACTCATAAGTTCCTTCCTTTCTGCCTGTGGTCAGGAAATGCACCCTGCCTTTATTCCGTCTTTCTGTTTTTTTGGGAAACCCCCGTGAATCGTAATCATTTTTTCTTTCCCTTCCGCACCCGGCAGTTCCCCGCCGATGCGAAGTCCCTTTTCTTCCCGGTGGACTGCTTTATCCTCTCTTCTTCCAGGTAGACGGATAGAAAAGGATCAGCATCGGGAACAGTTCCAGACGGCCTGCCAGCATATCGAAAATCAGAATCAGCTTGGAAACCGGACTGTATCCGAAGAAATTGCTGGTCGGTCCTACCTGGTCAAGACCAGGACCGATGTTGTTCAGCGTTGCGGCAACTGCCGTGAAGTTTGTCTCGAAGGAAAATCCGTCAATACTGATGATCAGCATGGAAAAGCTGTAGATCACCAGATAGACAATCAAAAATACGTTGATCGCCCGCAGAACCTCATGTTCTACCGGGTGATCGTCAAAACGGATGCGCTTGATACTGCGCGGATGTACAATCGAACCAAGCTCTTTTTTCACGGTTTTTAAGAGGATCAGGATTCGCGAAACCTTGATTCCGCCTCCCGTTGAACCGGCGCAGGCTCCGATGAACATCAGCATCACCAGAATACATTTTGACAGCTCCGGCCAGAGATTAAAGTCCGTTGTGGAATAACCCGTTGTCGTGATAATCGATCCGACCTGGAAAAAGGCAGTTCGTACCGCCTCACCGACGGAATGGTACATCGGGTAGGTATTCCAGGAAATCACGCCTCCTGCCAGAAGGATAATCAGAAAATACGCTCTTACCTCCTGGGATGAAATGGCGGCTTTTCCTTTTTTGCACAGCATCAGATAATAAAAGTTAAAGTTCACACCGAACGCAATCATGGCGATTGTCAGAATCCACTGCTGCAGTGGTGTGTACACCGCACAGCCGCTGTTTAATACGGCAAAGCCTCCGGTTCCGGCAGCACCCATGGCGAGTGTGACAGAATCAAATGCCTTCATGCCGGAAAGCAGCAGGGCAGCAATGGTAAAAAGCGTCATGCCAAGATAAATCTGATACAGAATTTTTGCTGTTCCCCGTACGCGCGGAACAAATTTGGAAACGGTCGGTCCCGGGCTCTCTGCCTTCATCAGGTTCATGACAGAACCGCCCTTCATCGGAAGCAGCGCAAGGATGAAAACAAGAACACCCATACCGCCAATCCAGTGGGAAAAGCTTCTCCAGAACAGGCTGGCGTGCGAAAGTGCTTCCACATCGCTCAAAATGCTGGCTCCTGTCGTTGTAAAACCGGAAACAATCTCAAACAGGGCATCGATATAAAACGGAATTTCCCCCGTAATCACAAACGGAACCGCACCGAAAACACCAAGGACAACCCAGCTTAACGAAACGCAGACAAACCCGTCGCGGGAATAGATTTCCATATTGGACGGTTTTCTGAAGCAGAGGATCAGACCGGCCGCAATGCAGAGCAATCCCCAGATAAGATACGCAAAGCCTGCCTTTTCCTGGTACATGGCCCCGATCAGCGCCGGAAGCAGCATCAGCATGCCTTCCACTTTCAGCACCCAGCTGATGACAAAACGAATCATTTTATAGTTCATAATCCGCTTCCCCCGTTACTCTGCCAGAATCTCATGGATGTCCTGAAGACCGGTTTCCGTTGTTACAATGATAACGGAGTCTCCTGCCTCAAAGGAATCCTGTCCACCCGGAATGATGACCTTTCCCTGTCTGTTAATCGCTGCTACCAGAAGGTTCGGCCGTGTTTTCATATCCTGCAGACGGATGCCGATCATACGGCAGTTCTGGTTCACGATAAACTCAAGAGCCTCTACGCGGTCTTCCATCAGCTTGTACAGCGTCTCAACGTTGCTTCCGATGGAGTTTTTCATTGCCCGGACATACTGCAGAATGTACTCTGCGGTGATATGTTTCGGGTAGATCAGGCTGTCCAGGTTCAGGCTGTGGATGACATCATTAAATTCCAGATGGTTGATTTTCGTTACAACCTTTGAGGATACCTTCTCTTTCGCATACAGCGACAGAATGATGTTTTCTTCATCCATATCGGTGCAGGCTACAAACGAGTCCATATCCTGGATACGCTCCTCTTTTAAGAGCTCCTGATCACTTCCGTCGCCGTAAATAACGGTTGCATCCGGCAGTACCTCGCTTAAAACCTCACAGCGGTCCTTGTTTTTCTCGATAATTTTAACATCGACGTTCATATCTGCCAGTGATTTTGCAAGGTAATACGTAATTTCACCGCCGCCGACGATCATCGTGTTATGTACTTTGTTTGTATGAACGCCGATTTTCTTGAACAGGCTCTCTGCGTTCTGCGGTGTGGTAATGATAGAAAGGCTGTCTTTCGCCTGAATCACAAAATTTCCGTCCGGTATATAAACCTCGCCATTCCGTTCAACGGCACAGACCAGAAGGCTGTACTGGAGTGCTCCGGCCAGCTCGCGCAGCGACATATGGACAATTTTTGATGTTTCCGGCACTTTGAAGCGCAGCATTTCGATTCTTCCGCGGGAAAAACTGTCGATCTCGATCGCAGACGGAAACCGCAGCAGTCTTGCCATTTCCATGGCGGCCGCGTGCTCCGGGTTGATGATCATGGACAGACCCAGCTTTTTGCGGATAAACTCTCTTTCTTCCCGATACATCGGGTTTCGGACTCTTGCGATGGTGTGGCAGTCTGCCGCCTGTTTGGCGATGACACAGCAAAGCAGGTTCATTTCATCACTTTTGGTTACGGCAATCATCAGATCCGCGTGCTCAATATCCGCCTCCTGAAGCACCTGATAGCTTGCTCCGTTTCCTACAATTCCCATAACGTCGTAGGTGTTGGAGACGTTGCGGACGACAATACTGTCTGTGTCGATGACCGTCACATTGTTGTCCTCACGGCTCAACTGGGCGGTCAGTGCGGTTCCGACTTTTCCGCAGCCCACAATGATAATTTTCATGTTCTCTCCCTTCAATGCAAAAGCATTTCGCGTAAAATAGTAAAGACCCGCCATGCGGCATCGTGAAACCATTTTTCGATGCACTCCAAAAAGCAGATCTGTACCCCTATTGTACGATGGCGATTATATCATATTTCCCGGAAAAGCGGAATAGATTTTAACAACATTTTGGACGGAGTTTTTGTAATGATTGACCAAAAAAGGGAAAACCTGTTGAACCTTGCGCTTGCCGCGACGGAAGTTGAACGGCGGCGTGCGCCGGAGCTTTCGGCAGGTTATAACGCTTCCGGCAAAACCTGGGAAATAATTGTACAGTATCAGGGGGATCTGGCCTTTCTGGAGGGGCAGGGGGTGCGTGTGACGCTGCTGCTGTTTTCGTATGCCATTCTTCTGGTACCGGAGTCTCTGATGGATTACGTAACGGAACTGCCGCAGATTACGTATCTGGAAAAGCCGAAGCCTTTGTTTTTCGCGGATGCGTTTGCCCGGAGCGTATCCTGTATTTCACCAGTACAGGAGGGGATTTCCGGGCTGTATGGGGACGGGGTGCTGCTCGCGTGCATTGACTCGGGCGTGGACTATGCGCATCCGGATTTCTGTGCATCAGACGGGACAAGCCGGATTGCACTTTTATGGGATCAGACGATTCCGGGAAATCCTCCGATGGGGTATGCACTCGGATCGGTGTATACACGGCGGCAGATCAATGAGGCTCTTGCGGCTTCTTCGCCCACGGAGCGGTTTGCCCTCGTACCGTCCCGCGATGTGACGGGGCATGGGACGGCGGTTCTCGGAATTGCCGCCGGAAACGGGCGATCCTCTGCGGATGGAGCCATGCGGGGTGTGGCACCGGAGGCGACGCTCGTTGTCGTAAAGCTTGGAAATCCTGATCCGGCGGATCTGCCGCGGACATCGCAATTGCTGCAGGCAGTGGATTTCTGTGTGCGGTATGCGCTGCTGGTGGAACGGCCGCTTGTAATTAATTTGAGCTTCGGCAATAATTACGGTTCACACAGCGGGGAATCGCTGCTTGAAACGTATCTCAATGCAGTGTCAAATTTAGGGCAACATGTGATCTGTATCGGGGCCGGAAATGAAGGGGATACCGGACGCCATTATGCCGGGAACCTGAAGTCGGATCGAAAGTCGGCCGGCCAAACGCAAACCGTCCGCGTGACGTCCGCACTTTCCAATCCTCCTGCGGTTTCGGCAACGGCTGACCAGTCTGTCTCCGTCGAATTTCAGGTCGGCGCTTATGAATCCTCGTTCAGTCTCCAGATCTGGAAGGTTTATGGAGATGAAATTTCGATCGAACTGATTTCCCCCGGCGGCATCCGCTCCGGCACGCTTTCTCCCGTCCTCGGCACGGCGCGTCTGACGCTTGGTTCGACAGAACTTCTCCTCTTTTATGGCATGCCATCCCCCTACAGCCAGGCGCAGGAAATTTACCTGTCCTTTCAGGGCGCAGGAAACCATCTGTCCGTTGAGAACGGTATCTGGACCTTGCGCCTCATCCCCGGCCGCCTCATTTCCGGTTCCTTTGACCTCTGGCTTCCCGGCGGAAATGCCATCGGTTCACAGACCCGCTTCTTCTCTCCCACTACCGACACCACGCTCACCATCCCTTCCACCGCCCGCTCCTCCATCACGGTCGGTGCCTACGATCCCCGCCTTTCCTCCTATGCCAGCTTCTCCGGCCGCGGCTACACCCGTATTCTCCACGAAGTCAAACCCGATCTCGCCGCCCCGGGAGTCACCATCCCCGCTCCCCGTTCCGGCGGCGGCTATGCTTCCTTCACCGGCACCTCGTTTGCCACGCCCTTTGTATCGGGAAGCGCCGCTCTTATGATGGAATGGGGCATTCTGCGCGGAAATGATCCGTTTTTATATGGCGAAAAACTGAAAGCTTATCTCATCGCAGGCGCAAAACCCATCGCATCCGAGAGCGAATACCCGAACCGGCGGGTGGGATGGGGGACATTGTGCCTCAGTGAAAGTCTGCCCGGTTACAGCAAAACCGGAACGTAACGCAAAAAACCTCTGCCGGGCAAAAAATTTGCTCCCCGGCAGAGACTTTCCTGTTAATACTGTCTTCCATTTCGCATGGCTTGGAATCGTTACAAGTACTGGCTGAATTCTACTTTTTCTTTATTCGGTCCTTCGATTGTGAAGAAGCGGACACCATTTTCCCAGAACGGAAGGAAATGTACTTCATCCTGCGTCGTATTCAGACCGGCCCCGGTAATCATTTCGTGAACCTTTTCGATATCCTTTACGTCAATCGCCACATGGTCGATTGCGCCGGATCTCAGCGCTGCAGCTTTGTTTTCGTACGTTTCGATCACAAGTGTTCCAAGCTTTAAAAATGCCACTTTCTCATCCGCCGCCTCATTTACGGTACGGAATGCCATTTCAAATCCAAGTTTTTCATAAAACGCAATCGTCATCTCAATATCGTTGGTTGGAATACCAACATGCTGGATTCCATTTAACTGCTCTCTTAATTCCATTTCTTATCCCCCAGTCTTTTTTCCACCTGCGCCAGATTTGGCATGGCCGGAATAGCACCTTTTTTCTCTACACAAAGGCTTGCAACGGCGTTTCCAAAACGGGCAAATACTGCCAGTTCTTCCTGCGTCAGCTCCTCCGGACGTTTTCCCGACTGACTGATCTGATATAAAAATCCGCCCCAGAAAGAATCACCCGCACCGTTGGTGTCTGCCACCTTTTCCACCGGAAATCCCGAAACGGTGCATCCACCGTCTTTGCTGTAAAGATATGCTCCATTTCCGCCAAGTGTCACTACAACTATTTTTACACCCTGATGATATAATATTTCCGCTGCTTTTGCAACATTTTGCTCCCCGGTCAGAAGTGCTGTCTCTTCATCTGAAATTTTCATCAGATCCACATACGGAATCAAGCTTCTCATCTGCTCTTTTGCGGTATCTTCATCCGGCCACAGAGAAGCGCGGTAATTCGGATCATAGGAAATAATGCTTCCCTTGTTTTTTGCTCTTTTCACCGCATAAAATGTCGTATCGCGCGCCGGCTGGTCTGTCAGGGACAGAGAACCCACATGGAAAATACCGGTCTGATCCAGCACGTCGATATCCAGTTCCTCTTTCCGGATCTGAGTGTCTGCTCCGGGCTTCCGTGCAAAAGAAAACGACCGCTCGCCATCCTCACTGACCGCCACAAATGCAAGTGTTGTAAAATAATTCTCATCCAGGAGCATTCCTTTTGTTTCTACCTGCTCTTTTTTCAACACATCACGCAGAAATTCTCCATGCATATCTTTTCCTGCTTTGCCAAGAAATGCCGTGCGCGCACCAAGTTTTGCCGCTGCAACGGTTACATTTGCCGGAGCTCCTCCGGGATTTCTCGCATACAGCGTCTGACCGTCCGCATTTTCTCCCTGCGGTGTAAAATCGATCAGGATTTCCCCGAATGCAGTAATATCATAAATGGAACGGCAAACGGAATCATTGGTGTCCATCAAAAGAGAGGCTTCCAGAAGACGCTCCAGAATTTTATCACATTCCGTCTCATTGTCCGTATGAACGTGCAGTTCTCCTGTTTCAAATTCCGGCAGACTCAGCACGCCAAGCATAGATTTCGCATCGACCATATACCGTCCGCAGCAAAGCTCCGCATCATACGGAATTCTCTCCGCGATGCTGACCAGCTTTCTTGCATTCTGCATCGTACCTAATACTACTTTTGCAATCATTTTTCTCTCTCCTACGCAAACAGGCTAATCACAACGGCACAGACCAGACCGGTCAGGCCAACGATGGTTTCCATGATCGTCCACGATTTTAATGTCGTTTTCTCATCCATTTCGACCAGCGAGCTGACCAGCCAGAAACCGGAATCATTTACATGGCTGAACGCAGTCGCACCACCGTTGATGGCACAGACCATCGCCGCAAGATAAACCGGGGACAGCTGTGCGACACCCGGCATAGCTGCCATAATTCCGGCTGCCATCGTCATGGCAACCACCGCCGCTCCAACGGACGCACGGATCAGCGCCGCAATCAGAAATGCAACGAGCACCAGAGGCAGTCCGCTCTTTTCCAGCGCCGGTCCGATAATCTCACCCATTCCGCAGTCCTGCAGTACCCAGCGGATAATTCCGCCTCCGGTGATAACCAGCAGAATCTGCCCTGTCGGACGTAAGGCGCGGTCCAGAATTTTCTTCAGCTGCTCTCCATCATACCCCTGTTTCTTTCCCAGAAAATACATCGCACACAAAACCGCGATAATCAGCGCAACAAACGGAGTTCCAAGAAATTCCAGTGCCGGACGAACCACATCGATTCCCGGAATATATTCGGAAATCGTATTGCAGAGGATCAGTACCAGCGGAACCAGAATAATACAAAGTACCGTTGAAAATTTCGGGAGCTTTGCCTCCTCTGCCTCGCGCACTTCCTGAATACTCAAAGGAAGTCCCGTGTCAATCCGGCTGCCGATAAATTTCGACCACAGAATTCCGGCGAACAGCAAGGATAAAATTCCAACCGGCACACCGACTGCGATCATAACGCCAAGGTCAACATGGAGCATATTGGCAACCAGCACAGAACCGGCAGACGGTGGGATAAACGCAAATCCGGTCGCCAGTCCGGCCAGCAGCGGAATTACATAATATAATGTAGATTTTTTCGTCTTCTTTGCCAGACCGAACGCCAATGGGATCAGAATGACAACACCCGCTTCAAAGAATACGGTTGTTCCGACAACCAGTCCGGTGATGCCAAGTGCAATTCCTGCTTTTTTTTCACCGAACTTATTGATCAGTGTCTGCGCAACACACTGCGCACCACCGGACACCTCAAGGATTCCGCCGAACAGCGAACCAAGTCCGATCAGCAGGACAATCCCCTGCAGTGTCTCGCCCGCTCCCTTTTCCACGGTGCTGACCAGCGTCGGAACCGGCATTCCGGCACCGAGCCCGATCACCAACGCAGAAATCAACAGGGATAATACCGGGTGAATTTTGAATTTGATAATCAACAGCAGCAGTAACACAATTCCCGCTGCCGCAGCAATAAGAAGTCTTGCTGGCTCTGCCGCAAATACCACTTCCGTCATTTTACTCTTACCTCCTGCCCCGTCCACTGCTGATTTTCCAACAGCGGACGAGTATTTTTTCTTTTATTTCTGTACGTATTTATGAATCGTCGCTTTCACGGCTCCCGGTCCTGCGATCATTTCACGGAACATACCCTCGATCTTCTCTCCTACGCCGTCTTTGTAAAGATCAGTAAAGAACAGGCGCTCGTTAGAAAGAATCGGACGGAGCTGATCGGTGAAAGTTTCCGGTTTTCCGACTACGATATCTTTAAACTGCTCCTGAAGTTCCTCATTCATCGGGTCCGGGGCAAGTTCAAATTTTTCTCCGTTATCATCCACACCGAGCATGTAGCGCAGCCATCCTGCAATGCCGAGCGGAATAGCGGTCAGGCGGGAGGCATCGCCGAATTTCTTCACGTATGCTTTGATGGTTTCACCAAAGCGGATGCCGACCATCTGGGAAACATCGACGGCAAGGCGGAGGTTGGTGTCGCCCAAATACTCATTCGGGAAACGGTCGTTGAACAGCTCGTCAACGAATGCCTGCGGGGAGAGGATGCCAGGATCTGCCACAACAGGAAGTCCCTCGTCGTAAGCAACCATACGTGCCATTTTCATCATATCTTCGTTAGTATTCAGCATATGGGCAAACAGGTCATAGCCAAGTACGACACCGAGCGGTCCGGTTGCGGAGTGCACCGGGTTCAGGCATACGGTTACTTTCATTCTCTCGGACAGATTGACCGTATTGCGGTCTGCCATATAAACGCCAAATCCTTTTTCCAGTGCCGGTCTTCCGTTCGGGAAGCTGTCCTCAATGACAAGGTACTGCGGTTTCTCTGCATTGACAAACGGTGCAATGTATGTTTTCTTTCCGGTGATGACCGGCTGCATATCCTCTACACCAAGAGCCTCCAGATCATCGGCGATCTGCTCGCTTGGACGAGGGGTGATCTTATCAATCATGGTCCATGGGAATGCAACGGTTTTCTCATCGCTCACATATGTCATAAAGTCATCATCCACAAAACCGGCTTTCTTCCACTCTTCTGCCATAGTCAGGACGGATTCGCGCAGTTTTGCACCATTCTGGGAACAGTTGTCCATAGAAACGAGTGCAATCGGATATTTTCCTGCTTTATAACGAGTCAGCAGCATTGCAACGAGAACTGCCATTGCGCCGGTCGCTTTGTCCGGTCCGTTCTTGATATCTGCCTCAACGAACGGGAACCAGGTTCCGTCTGCTTTCTGCAGTGCATAGCCTTTTTCAGTGATGGTGAACGAAACCATCTGCAGAGACTTGCTTGCAAAGATTTCTTTCAGACGATTCCACTGTGCCGGATCGGAGGACTGTGCCTTTACTGCCTCTGCGAGTGCGCCAAGTACCTTGTACTCACGGGTTCCATCGCCGTGCAGAATGACATTCAGTCCCAGATTGTCGTATGGTTTGTAGATTTTGTCTACCACATCATAATCAAATGTCTCCACGCAGGTAATACCGCGGTCCAGAACTCCTTCTTCCAGCAGTCCGTCTGCGATTCCGCCGATAAAAACACGGAAAATATTGCCGATTCCAAAATGCACCCAGCCCGGCTCTTCCTTTGCCTTTTCGGACACTGCCTCCACATCATATCCCGGAAGCGCAATTCCTGCCTGCTCCCATGCTGCACGGTCTTTGATTCCATCTCTTGTTAATTTCATGTTGATTCCTCCTTGTTTTTCTTTTCGTTCTACTTTCGTCTTTGACTTATGTTTATATCTAAGTTGTAAGTGAATTATATATCTATGTGATATAAAATTCCATTGACAAAAAACACAATTTTACAATTTTGTTTTTAGCTATTTTTACCAGATTTCAAAATTCTCTCTTTCATGATCCTTCTTGTTAGCCCTCGCCAAATCAAGTATAATAAGCTTTATCATGCATATATTTTGAAAGGTACGAGGGAGGATCTTCTCATGGGAAAACAATCCACCAGGGAAAATAAGACAATTTACCAGATCTGCCGCGAAGAAGCCGGTCTGACCAGAGCGGAAGCCAGCGAAAAAATGACAGCTGTTTCTGATTCTAAAATCGAAAAGTTTGAATACGAAATGCAGGAGCCTGCACCTTACGATATTATCCAGATGGCGGACGCCTATCACCGCCCGGATCTCTGCAACTATTACTGCTCACACAAATGTGAAATCGGCCAGCGTTACGTTCCGGAAGTGGATGTATCGGATCTCCCCGACATCATTCTCGAAACCATCGCCAGCCTGAACGAAATCAATCCGCTCACCTCACGCCTGATCCAGATCGCACGCGACGGGAAAATCAGTGATGACGAAATCAAGGATTTTGCCTTTATCAGCAACAAACTGGACGAAATTTCTCTGGCTATTGATTCCTTAAACCTCTGGGTAGAGAAAACCGCCGGGGAGCAGGGGCTGAATATGGAAATGCTGCGTGAAGAGAAAGAAAAGCAGAAATAGGCACAAAAAAGGCAGTGAACTTTTTCTTCGTTCACTGCCTCATTTTTACATCCGCTGTAACTGATCTACGATATTTTCAATTCTCCGGATCGCCTCTTCGACCTGGCGTTTTGCGGTGCTGATTCGGTCCTGGACCATCCAGTCTACGAAGAAGCCGTCGAAGAAATAATCTGCAAAAGTGAGAAAATCTCCGATGTCAAAATTTAAGTCGCAGGCCATATTCACATCCCGCAGTTCTCTGCTGAAATTCCGCAGATCGTATTTGGCCTGCTCCATATTTTCTTTTGCCTGGTCGATTTTGGAATGTTTGATCATGGTGGTGAAAAATCCGCCGCCGAACATATCGACCAGGCCCCAGTTTTTTGCGCTGTTCAGATTATCTCTTGCTGTCTCCAGGCTCGAAATTGCTTTTCTTCCTGCGTCAATGGCTTCTCTTTTTTCTTTCTGGATATCATATGTCATATGTTTGTCCTCCTTATCTTGCGGAATGTGATGCTGCAAGTGCAATCACGCCGCCGATCAGTAATAATGGAAATGCGATGTGGATCAGTCCGCCGAGCACCATTCCGATTAAGATGACCGGTAAGAAAACAACTGTGCAAAGCAGTTTCAGGATTCCCCAGGATGCTCTGAGTCCAAATTTGACACTCCCCACAGCTAAAGCAGGGGGATTCTTGTTTCTACCACTACTGCATTGACGAATACTTTACGGTACTGCAATGTCTTACACAGTGTCCACAAGCTATGTTTATCCTGTTCCCGTATGCCCTACGGTACAGCTTTTTATCTTTATG
>NZ_CDRRUH010000037.1:0-30808 GCF_977045365.1 Fusicatenibacter sp. | reverse complement strand
GCATAAAGATAAAAAGCTGTACCGTAGGGCATACGGGAACAGGATAAACATAGCTTGTGGACACTGTGTAAGACATTGCAGTACCGTAAAGTATTCGTCAATGCAGTAGTGGTAGAAACAAGAATCCTCCTGCTTTAGCTGTGGGGAGTGTCAAGGGATTCGGGTAACAATGTATTATAAAGACCATATGCCTCCTCATTTTCATGCAGAATATAATGGGAATAAAGCATTGGTCGACATTAATCATATACAGGTAATAAAAGGATCATTGCCAAATAAGCAATTACGTCTGATTTTGGCATGGTGCACCATTCACCAGGATGAGTTAATGCAAAACTGGGAGCTGGCAAAGGATATGAAGCCTTTAAACAGAATTAATCCACTGATATAAGACGTGAGGTGAAAGTCTATGAATGAATATTTTCCTACGGTTGTACAGGTGATTCCGTTAGATAATTTTCATGTACAGGTCTTTTTTGATGACGGAAAAATCGTTGATTATGATGCAACGGATGATTTGAAAGCAGAGATTTTTGCACCGTTAAGAGAAATTGAGAAATTCAAAGATGCATGTACCGTTATGAATGGAACACTCGCCTGGGATATTTCCGGAGAATGGGATGAAACAAACTGTATAGATATTGATCCATTTACATTGTATGAGATGGAAGCAGTGAATGATAGGATTGCGTAAGAGGAGAAAATCATGAAAAACGCATACAAACTGATCGCCGTAGACATGGACGGAACGCTGCTGCAGTCGGATAAGACAGTTCATGAGGACACCGTCAGAGATATCCAGGCGGCGGTCGATGGCGGGATTCCGGTTGTGTACTGTACCGGCCGGGCGGTGGTGGAGTTGGAGCCGTATTTTGCGGTTCTGCCGATGATGCGCTATGCGGTCTGCTACAGCGGCGCACTGGTGTATGACAGCGCGGAGAGAAAGGCCATTTACCGGGCGGAGATTGCGCGGGAATACATAGAAAAGATTGTGCGAACGGCAGCAGAATACAAGGCAATGCCGCATATCCTGACGGAAAACGATTCGATCGTTTCATCCAGTGATATCCAGCATATGGACCAGTTCCGCATGGGGGTTTATCAGCCGCTGTTTTTAAAAGTGGCGACGCAGGTCGAGAGCATGGAAGAGGAAGCCAAGCGGTACGATTCCATTCCGAAAATCAACATCTATTTCCGCTCCGAAGAGGACCGGAGCCGGGCGTATGAGGAATTAAAAGCCCTGCCGTTGACCTTCGCATTTGCCGAGAAAACGTCACTGGAAATGACCGCGGAACATGTGACAAAAGCAACCGGCCTTGCGCAGCTTGCAAAGCGTTTGGGCGTAACCCTCGGCGAGACAGTCGGTATCGGTGATGCAGACAATGACCGCGCTGTGCTTGGCAGTGTAGGTTTCCCAGTTGCGATGGGAAATGCAAACGATGAGATCAAAGCAATTTGTAAATATATTACCGCCGATAATGACCATAATGGCGTTGGAGCAGCAATCCAGTATCTCATGGGTGAAGAAAAATAGTTTACGAAGCAGCCGGCCGCCCCGAAACAATCATTTCCGGGCAGTCGGCTATTTTGCGTTTTTGTAGAAGAATACTCAGCCTCAGGAAACAAATTTGGATTCAAGTTGCTTTTTCCATTTCTCCCGTTATAATGAGAGTTAGGAATGTATAACTGAAATCTGGATTTGAAAAAACGAGGGCGAATAATATGAAAAAACAGTTTTCTGAAACAGAAACAGATGGCTTCTACGCAACCTATTATGAAAATCCAAACGGTGCCGACCATGCCGTCATCGGCCTGTTCGGGGATGATCCGAATGACTACATGGCGAAATGCGGTGCAAAATGGCTGCACAGAAATGGCGTGAACGCGCTCTGTGTATCTCCCGGAAAGAAAAATTACAGTCATGTCAACTATCCGCTGGAGCGTATCGAGTCCGCGATCCGTTGGCTGAAAGCGCATGGAAATAAAAAAATCGGTATCATGGGAATGAGCACAACGGCAATGGTTGCGCTTGCCGCCGCATCGTATCTGCCGGAGCTCACACTGACCGTCAGCTTTACCGGCAGCGATTTCGTATGGCAGGGTTTTAAACAGGGCAAGCGGGACGGCTGCCGCGAATGGCCGGTTCCGAATGCATCGACGATTTCCTGGAAAGGCGAGCCGCTTCCTTACATGCCGTTCGTGTACGAGCATCCGACCTACTGGCACAAAGTTGAGGAAGAAACAAAAGGCTCCGGAGATATCGAGCGGTCAACATGTCTGTTTATCGACTCCGAAAAAGTAAGATCGCACACCGAGGAAGAAATGATCAAAGTCGAAAACATTCAGGGAAAACTGCTGCTGATCGGCGCAGACGATGATTCTTTCTGGGAGGCCGGAAAATACGTCCGCCGCATGGACAAGCGTCTGCAGGAGCGCCCGCACACCTGCGAATACGAGGCCCTCGCCTACGAGCACGGAACCCATTTCGTCCTGCCGGAAGGCATGCTCCGCATCGCACTCCCGATCGGCCTGAAATTTGTGATGCGCTTTGTATTCAAAGCCGCAAAAGATTATCCAAAGGAATGCGAGGCAACGCGAAAAGACATCGACCGAAGAGTTACGGCAGCGCTGAAAGAATGGACAGCAAAATAAAGACAAAAGTTACAGAATGAATAGGTGGGTTTTATGCAGGATTAGCAAAAATCTGATGGGAAAGGGAATGGTATTTTGAACAACGGCTTCGAACTGAAAGCCGTGGAGGAAGCCATGCCGCCGGAAACAATGATGGACATCCCGGGGATGAAGGATGAGCTGCGCCGGCCGATGATGCTGTTGGTGAAAGCAGTAAAAAAATAAAGAGAAAAGAACATGGGAGGATTTTACAATGAAAGATTTTAGACAGGAAGACTACAAGGTATTTGAAATGTTCGACAAACAGTGGGCACTTGTCACTGCCGGCAGAATGGATCATTTCAACAGCTGCACGATCGGCTGGGGAAGTCTCGGAAATATCTGGGCAGCCGACCGGAAAACCATTTCAACCGTAACGGTTTATGTGCACCCGGCGCGCTACACAAGTGAGTTCCTGAAAGAAAGCGACACCTTCACCGTGAGCTTTTACCCGGATCAGTACCGCAAAGCGCTGGGCTACATGGGCGGTCACTCCGGCCGTGACGGAGACAAAGCTGCCGCCGCAGGCCTCACCCCGGCTGCCATCGGCGACGGCGTAACATACGAGGAGGCAAACCTGACCTTCCTCTGCAAAAAACTGTATCAGCACCAGTTCGCCAAAGAAGATCTCGCACTGGAAATCCAGGAATACTACGCTTCCATGCCAAAAGTCTACCCGGATTTCAAAGGAGGCTGGCAGCCGCATATCGTGTTTGTGGGACAGATTCTTGGCGTGGAAGACAAACGATAAAAGGCGGTGAACCATGGGAGTTCAACTTGGGGCAATCGCAGTTTTGCTCGTATTTTACGGATGCTATCTGGGAAAAATGATGGCACAGAGACGCCAGGGAATCCAGACGGATCAGATGGGAAAAGGAAAAGCAGGGAAAACAAAAGCGATTGAGCTTACCATGAAAACCGCTACGTTTCTGGTGCTGATCGTGGAAGTCATCAGCATCTGGCGCAGTGCCTCATCCATGCCGCCTGCTATGCGGGTGATCGGATTTGTACTTGCGGTCTGCGGCGATGTGGTTTTCATCGTCTCCGTTCTGACCATGCGCGACAGTTGGCGCGCGGGCGTTTCCGAAACAGACAAAACAGAACTCGTTACCGATGGAATTTACCAGATCAGCCGTAATCCTGCGTTTCTTGGATTCGATCTGGTCTACCTGGGAATCCTGCTGATGTTCTTTAACGGGATTTTATGCGCAGCATCCATCTTTCCGATGGTGATGTTTCACATCCAGATCGTGAACGTCGAAGAGCCGTTTCTTGCGAAAGCATTTGGAAAGCCATATGAGGAATACAAGAGAACCGTAAACCGTTACCTTGGAAGAAAATAAAGAAAATACAAGACCATTTTTTCCTGCAACAATCATAACAGGAGAAAACGGTCTTATCTTTTAATGAAGTAAAAACAGCCGAAAAGCCTGCTCCACCGTATTTGTCATATTTTCAGCAGCATTTTTCACATCCATAGCCTCCTTAAGTGAAACGACGCTTCGCAGAATCGGGAAAAAGGCATCAATTCCGGCAGCGTTACATGCGGATGCGTCTTTTGTGACACAGCCGGAGAATGCGATGACCGGTTTGCCGTATTCTTTCGCCAGCTTTGCAGCCCCGATCGGTGCTTTTCCCATCACGGTCTGCCCGTCGAGCCGTCCCTCGCCGGTGATGACAAGATCGGCATCGCGCACATCATCCCGAAGTCTGATTTCGTCCAGCACAATCTGAATCCCCGGCTCGAGAACTGCCGGCAGAAATGTCTGAAAAGCAAATCCCAGACCGCCCGCGGCCCCCGTTCCAGGCGCAGCTGGATCAGCTTTTGGAAACTGTTTCCGACAGAGGGAGGCATAAGAGGCAAGCGCCGAATCCATCCGCGCAATCATGTCTGCATCCGCCCCTTTCTGTGGCCCGAAAACTGCGCTGCACCCGTTGGAACCGCAGAGCGGATTCGTCACATCACAGGCAATGCGGAAGGTACATTCCGACAGTTCCGGCAGAACGTGGGCTGTCGTAATCGCGGCGAGAGATTCCAGCCCAACCGCACCAAACGGAATCTGTTTTCCATCCGCGTCGAGCATTCCAAACCCAAGTGCCTGCAGCATTCCAATTCCGCCGTCATTCGTCGCGCTTCCGCCAATTCCCACAATAAAATGGCGGCAGCCCCGCAGCACTGCATCCCGGATGACTTCACCCACACCGTACGTCGTCGTATACAGCGGATTCCGCTCCGCGCCCGACACCAGCGTAATGCCCGCAGCCCCGGACATTTCAATGACAGCCGTGTGTGTCTGCTCGATCACACCATACTGGCACAAAACCGTCTTACCAGTCGGGCCCGTCACAGGAACTGATACAAACCGTCCGCCCAGCCCTTCCGTCAAAGCCTGAACCGTCCCTTCCCCGCCGTCCGCCAGTGTCCGGACAACTGTCTCCGCTTCAGGTTTCACACGATGAATCCCTTCTGCAGCCGCCTTTCCAGCCTGCAAAGAAGAGAGGCTTCCTTTAAAAGAATCAATTGCAATCACAACTTTCATTATTTTTCTCCTGATTTCAAATATTTCTCAATCCGACACTCATGTACCTTCGTATTCTTATCATAATTAACACCAACCAGCAGAATATCCCCTGTATAAGATGCAATGGAAGCCGGGTAATGCTGTCTTTTACTTATACCCCGATTTTACCATTCCCCCATCCAAATAGCAACGCGCACCCCCGAAAATCCCGTAAAATCTCGGAAAAGAACCGATAAAATATGCTTTCCGCTCTTGACAACGCTTACAGCCCCTAGTTATAATAAGGCATGAAAAACGATGACGAAGACAGTAGTCTGCGCGTGAACGGTACATTGAAAGCGAGCCGGGGATGGTGGGAGTCCGGTACAAGTAGCGGCAGGTGAACATCACTTCCAAGTTGCAGTTCTGAATCTGCGTACCCGGTGCATAAAATATAGAAAGCCGGAGAGCAGTGGTAAGAAGTTGCCGGCCGTTCCCCGTTACAGGAAATGCATATGATAGTATGTAACAGGTGGTTACGATAAGTACAGCTTTCGTCCTATTACAGGGCGGGAGCTTTTTCTTATTTTACGCGAGTAACGAGTCAGAGTCTGTGTTTGCACGCGACCCTGGCGACTGCCGCGACAACGAGCATATCAAACGAGAAACTTAAGTTTCAGGAGGTACAAGCATGTACAAGAAAGTTTCAACCGACATGAACTTTGTCGAGAGAGAAAAACAGGTTGAGAAGTTCTGGGAAGACAATCAGATCTTCGAAAAAAGTATGAAAGTGCGTGAAGGAAACCCGTCCTACGTATTCTATGACGGACCGCCGACCGCAAACGGAAAACCGCACATCGGTCACGTAGAGACCCGTGTTATCAAGGATATGATTCCGAGATACCGTACCATGAAAGGCTATCAGGTACCGAGAAAAGCAGGCTGGGATACCCACGGACTGCCGGTAGAGCTGGAGGTTGAGAAAAAGCTCGGTCTGGACGGAAAAGACCAGATCGAGAAATACGGCGTAGAGCCATTCATCGAGCAGTGTAAAGAAAGCGTATGGAAATACGAGGGAATGTGGGAAGACTTCTCCCATACCGTTGGATTCTGGGCTGATATGAAAAACCCATACGTTACGTATCATAACGACTACATCGAGTCCGAGTGGTGGGCATTAAAAGAGATCTGGAAGAAAGGTCTTCTGTACGAAGGACACAAAATCGTTCCTTACTGCCCGCGCTGCGGTACCCCGCTTTCTTCCCACGAAGTAGCACAGGGATACAAAGATGTCAAAGAACGTTCAGCCGTTGTCCGCTTTAAAGTAAAAGGCGAGGACGCATACATCCTGGCATGGACCACCACACCGTGGACCCTTCCGTCCAACGTTGCACTCTGCGTCAACCCGGATGAGGATTACGTAAAAGTAACAAGCAAAGGATATACCTATTATATGGCAGCCGCTCTGGTAGACACCGTTCTCGGTGAGGGCGCTGAAATCCTGGAGCATTATCAGGGTAAAGATCTCGAGTTCAAAGAGTACGAGCCGCTGTTCCCGTACGCTGAGAAGAGAATCGGAAACAAAAAAGCATACTATGTAGTCTGCGATACCTACGTAACATTGACCGATGGTACCGGTGTTGTTCATATCGCACCTGCATTCGGTGAGGACGACTCCAAAGTCGGTCACAGATACGATCTTCCTTTCGTACAGTTAGTAAACGAAAAAGGTGAGATGACCGAGGAAACTCCGTGGGCAGGCACCTTCTGCAAGAAAGCAGATATGGCCGTTCTGCAGGCACTCGAGGATAAAGACCTTCTGTTTGATGCTCCGCTGTTCGAGCACAGCTACCCGCACTGCTGGAGATGCGATACTCCGCTGATCTACTACGCACGCGAGACCTGGTTTATCCGCATGACTGCAGTAAAAGAGGATCTGATCCGCAACAACAACACCATCAACTGGATTCCGGAGAGCATCGGAAAAGGACGCTTCGGCGACTGGCTGGAAAATGTTCAGGACTGGGGACTTTCCAGAAACCGTTACTGGGGAACTCCGCTTCCGGTATGGCAGTGTGAATGCGGCCATCAGGACTGCATCGGCAGTATAGAAGAGCTGAAAGAAAAAGCCGACAACTGCCCGGATGACATCGAGCTTCACCGCCCATACATCGACGCAGTGACCATTAAGTGCCCGAAATGCGGTAAAGAGATGCACCGTGTACCGGAGGTTATCGACTGCTGGTTCGATTCCGGATCCATGCCGTTTGCACAGCATCACTATCCATTCGAGAACAAAGAAACCTTCGAGAAACAGTTCCCGGCACAGTTTATTTCCGAGGCTGTAGACCAGACACGTGGATGGTTCTACTCCCTGCTTGCAATTTCCACTCTGCTGTTCAATAAAGCACCGTACGAGAACGTTATCGTACTTGGTCTGGTACAGGATGAAAACGGACAGAAGATGAGTAAATCCAAAGGAAATGCGGTAGATCCGTTTGACGCACTGCAGACCTACGGTGCCGATGCGATCCGCTGGTACTTCTACACCAGCAGTGCTCCGTGGCTGCCGAGCCGTTTCGCAGGCAAGACCGTAGTGGAAGGACAGAGAAAGTTCATGGGAACCCTGTGGAACACTTACGCATTCTTCGTTCTGTACGCAAACATCGATAAATTCGATGCAACAAAATACAGTCTGGAGTATGACAAACTGGCTGTGATGGATAAATGGCTGCTGTCCCGTCTGGAATCCACTGTAAAAGCAGTAGACGACAACCTGGCAAATTACCGGATTCCGGAAGCAGCAAAAGCACTGCAGTCCTTCGTGGACGATATGAGTAACTGGTATGTACGCCGTTCCCGTGAGCGTTTCTGGGCAAAAGGCATGGAGCAGGATAAGATCAATGCTTACATGACTCTGTACACCGCACTGGTGACCGTTGCGAAAGCAGCAGCTCCGATGATTCCGTTCATGACAGAGGATATTTATCAGAACCTCGTAAAGAGCATCGATGCAAGTGCACCGGAAAGTATCCATCTGTGCGACTTCCCGGAGGTACATGAGAACTGGATTGATCCGAAGATGGAAGAGGATATGGCAGACCTGCTGGAGATCGTCGTTATGGGACGTGCCGCAAGAAATACTGCCAATATCAAAAACCGTCAGCCGATCGGAACCATGTACGTGAAGAGCGAATTCCAGCTTTCCGAGTTCTACAAAGAGATCATCGAGGACGAGCTGAATGTCAAAGAAGTTGTATTTAAAGATGACATCGCAGATTTCATCAGCTACAGCTTCAAACCGCAGATGCGTACCGTAGGACCAAAATACGGAAAACTCCTGAATAAGATCAAAACCGTACTGTCTGAGCTTGACGGAAATAAGGCAATGGCAGAGCTGAAGAGCACCGGTGAACTTAAACTTGACATCGACGGAGAGAAAATTGTATTATTAGAAGAGGATTTGTTGATTGATATGGCGCAGATGGAAGGCTATGTCTCCGAATCCGATCATACAATCACCGTTGTTCTGGATACTAATCTGACTCCTGAACTGATTGAAGAAGGCTTTGTACGTGAGCTGGTAAGCAAAATCCAGACCATGCGTAAAGAGGCAGGCTTTGAGGTTATGGACAAGATCCGTGTATACGCAAAAGACAACGATAAGATTGTAGACATCATGAAAAACCATGGGGATGAAATTAAATCTGAAGTTCTGGCAGAAGATATCGTGACTGGAGAGACAAAGGGCTATGAGAAGGAGTGGAATATCAACTCCGAAAAGGTTACCATGGCAGTAGAACGTATCTAAGATCATTTTGGATGCGTTTTCACGACGATCATTAATATGAAATTGGCCTGCGAGCGGGGAGAAAAACAAGCTCTCCGCTCGCAGACTGCTATTAAGGAGGACGCAGATGTTAAACGCCGAGTTCAAAAAAGAAACTTTTAAGAACAGTGTGAGAGAGAATGTAAAAATGCTGTACAGAAAGAACCTGGAAGAGGCTTCCCAGCAGGAGATTTACCAGGCAGTCTGCTATGCAGTAAAAGATGTTATTATTGATAACTGGCTGAAAACCCAGAAGGCAATGGACGAACAGGATCCGAAAATTCTGTACTATATGTCCATGGAGTTCCTGATGGGACGTGCACTTGGAAATAACCTGATCAACCTGACTGCATACAAACAGGTACAGGAAGCTCTTGAGGAAATGGGACTGAACCTGAACCTTCTGGAGGACCAGGAAAGAGATCCGGCTCTTGGAAACGGCGGTCTTGGCCGTCTGGCAGCATGCTTTCTGGATTCTCTGGCAACTCTTGGCTATCCGGCGTACGGCTGCGGTATCCGTTACAAATACGGTATGTTTAAACAGCAGATCCGCGACGGTTATCAGGTAGAAGTACCGGATAACTGGCTGAAAAACGGCTATCCGTTTGAGCTGAAACGCCCGGAGTATGCAAAAGAGGTAAAATTTGGCGGATATGTGGCACAGGAGTACGATGAGGCTACCGGACGTGTAAACTTTGTACAGAAGGATTACCAGTCTGTCAATGCAATTCCTTACGACATGCCAATCGTAGGATATGATAACGATGTTGTAAACACTCTGACCATCTGGGATGCAGAGGCTATTCAGGATTTCTCCCTGGATTCCTTCGACAAGGGTGATTACCACAAAGCTGTTGAGCAGGAAAACCTTGCAAAGACCATCGTAGAGGTTCTGTATCCGAACGATAACCATTACGAAGGAAAAGAGCTGCGTCTGAAACAGCAGTATTTCTTTATTTCTGCAAGCGTACAGAGAGCAGTTGCAAAATACAAAAAACATCACGATGATATTACGAAGCTGTATGAGAAGGTTACCTTCCAGCTGAATGATACCCACCCGACCGTAGCTGTTCCGGAGCTGATGCGAATTCTTATGGATGTGGAAGGCCTTGGCTGGGATGAGGCATGGGAGATTACGACAAAGACCTGTGCATACACGAACCATACGATTATGGCAGAGGCACTCGAGAAATGGCCGGTTGACCTGTTCTCCAGACTTCTTCCGCGTATCTATCAGATCGTAGAAGAGATCAACCGCCGCTTCCTGATCCAGGTAAGAGAGCAGTACCCGGGTGATGAGGAAAAAGTCCGCCAGATGGCAGTGATCTATGACGGACAGGTTCATATGGCTCGTCTGGCTATCGTAGGCGGATATTCTGTCAACGGTGTTGCAAAGCTTCATACCGAGATCCTGAAAAAACAGACCTTAAAAGACTTCTACGAGATGACTCCGGAGAAGTTCAACAATAAGACGAACGGTATTACACAGCGTCGTTTCCTGCTTCATGGAAATCCGCTTCTGGCTGACTGGGTAACTGAGTATGCCGGAAATGGCTGGATTACTGACCTTCCGAAGATCAAAAAGATCGCTGAGCTTGCAGATGATACACAGGCACAGAAGGAATTTATGGAGATTAAATACAAAAATAAAGTTCGCCTGGCAAAATACATCAAAGAGCATAACGGCATTGATGTAGATCCGAACTCCATTTTTGATGTTCAGGTAAAACGTCTGCATGAGTACAAACGCCAGTTTATGAACATTCTTCATATCATGTATCTGTATGACCGTCTGAAAAAGAACCCGGATATGCCGTTCTACCCAAGAACCTTCATCTTTGGAGCAAAAGCTTCCGCCGGCTATGAGCGTGCAAAAGCGATCATCAAACTGATCAATTCCGTTGGGGATGTCGTAAACAACGATCCGACCATCAAAGGAAAGATCAAGGTTGTATTTATCGAGGATTATCGTGTCAGCAATGCAGAGCTGATCTTTGCCGCTGCTGATGTTTCCGAGCAGATTTCCACCGCAAGTAAAGAGGCTTCCGGTACCGGTAACATGAAGTTCATGCTGAACGGCGCCCTGACTCTCGGAACGATGGACGGTGCAAATGTTGAGATCGTAGAGGAAGTTGGAAAAGAAAACGCCTTCATTTTCGGACTTTCCGCAGATCAGGTTATCGAATATGAGAACAACTATACCTATGATCCGATGAGCTACTTTATCCACGATCAGGATATCCACAACGTAGTCATGGATCTGATCAGCGGAAGATACTCCAACGGTGACACGATGATGTTCCGTGATCTGTATGACTCCCTGCTCACACCGAAGAATGCTCCGCGCCCGGATATGTACTTTACCCTGGCAGACTTCAAGTCCTATGCGGCAGCACAGGAGCGTGTAGAGGATAAATACAGAAATACTTCTGCATGGGCAAGAAGCGCAATCCTGAATACCGCACACTGCGGAAAATTCACATCCGACCGTACGATCCAGCAGTATGTGGATGATATCTGGCATCTGGACAAGATCACAGTCAGAAAGTAATCGGAATCAAATATAAGTAAAGTCAGGGGACACCTGCTTTTCCGGGAAAAACCGGAGGGGCGGGTGTTCTTTTTTTGATGCCCGCTGGAAGGATTTGCATCCCGAAAAATGCCCGCAAAACAGGCATTCTTTTGACATTCTACGGGGAGTGTGGTACACTGTTCGTGTCTATGAACTAAAACAATCTGAAATGTATTGAGGTGAAAAAGATTGGATAAAGCTGAATATCAAAGCCGGCTGGAAGAGCTGAACAGTCTGGTAAAAAAAGAGGACTATGAGGGGGCACTTGCAGTTGTAGAAGCCGTTGACTGGCGGCGTGTCAAGAGTCTGCGCACGCTCGGCATGGTAGCGGATGTCTATGAGGCGAACAAACGATATCCGGAGGCGAAGAAGATTCTGCTGATGGCGTATGACCGTTCCTCCATCGGAAAGGGCATTCTGTACCGCCTGGTAGAGGTCTCCGTAAAAATGAAAGACTTTGATGAGGCGATTGACTTTTACAACGAGTTTGAAGCAGTCGCACGTCACGATAATTCCCGGTACCTGCTGAAATACAAGATTTTAAGAGGACAGAAAGCGCCGCTTGAGGAGCAGATTTCCCTTCTGGAGGAATACAAAGAGCGGGAATTTACCGAGAGATGGGCATATGAACTGGCAAACCTTTACAGCAAAGCCGGAGAGACGCAGAAATGCATCGATGCCTGTGATGAGCTGATCCTGTGGTTCAGCGAGGGCAAATATGTGACAAAGGCAATGGATCTGAAAATGAAGTACGAGCCGCTGTCACCGTCCCAGCAGATCAAATACGAGCATCGTTTTGACTACAAAAAGAATGAAGAGCCGTCCGAGGATCCGGAAGCACTTGAAGTGCGGTTAGCCGGAGAGAGCGGAGCCGGTGAAATGGCTGCGACGAAAGAGCCGGCAGAGACGCCGGAAGTAAAACCGGTAAACGGCGGTGTGATGAGCCAGTATACAGCCGGTGAAGAAGAAAAAGAAGCCGGTTCGCCGTACGAAGCATATGAGAAAACACAGCAGGCCGAGGCAGATGCAGAGCAGGTGCAGGAGTACGAAGCACTGCAGCAGACAGAGGAGCCGATCGAGGAGATTCCGGAAGAGCAGGCGTATGCAGACAGCACGCCGACGTACCTTGGAAATACGATCGATCTTCACGCAGAGCTTGCAAAGAGCATCCGCGATGTCTTCTCCTTCCGCGGAAAGAAACAGGAAGAGACGGCAGTCGAGGAAGAGACAAGCGAAGAGCCGGTACAGTACGAAGTAAAAGATCTGGAGCCGGAGCAGCTTGATGTAAACGTAGAGGTATCCCCGGATGCCAACACGACGATCAAGACAAGACCGCAGCCAAAACCGAAGGAAAAAGCCGAGCCGGTAATGCCGAAAGCACCGAAGCCGGAGAAGAAATACGAAGAGCCGGACCTCGAAGCACTGTTCCAGGAGACCGCAGCAAACCTGTCGGAGAAAGTTGCGGAGGAAGAAGCAGAAGAGCCGGCTGAGCAGGCAGCAGAAGCCGAAACCGCAGAGCAGCCGATGGATCCGGAGTCCGAGGCAGAGGCACGGGAAACGGCTGAGGAGCCGCAGGCGGAAGCAGAGCCGGAAGAAGATGCAGAACCGGCAGATGAAGCGGAAACCGAAGAGATTACAGAACCGGCGGATGAAGCGGAAACCGAAGAGGCTGCAGAGCCAATGGATGAAGCTGAGACCGAAGAGATTATAGAACCGGTAGCCGAGGAGGCTCAGGCGGAAGCCGAAATTGAGGAAACCGTAGAACCGGTGGAGACGCCGTCCATGGATGCAACGGTTGTCATCCCGGATCTGAAACCGGCAGAGGAGACACGGCCGACCATCGATTTTAGTGAGCTTCAGGCAGCGCTGAACGCAGAAGTGCAGGAAGCTGAAAAAGTATCGGAAATCGAACTGCCGGACGAGCCGGAAACCCCGGCCGAGACTGAGCCAGCCGATCCGTTTGAGCCGGCAGGAACCCAGCCGATCGAGATTACCCCGGAGGAAATCGAAATCGAAGTTCCGACCGAGCCAAAGCGTGAGCGCGTATCCGATGCGACGATCAACATGAGCATCGAAAAAACAACGGATGCCACCGTTCAGCTGATCCGCGACAACATTCCGGAAGGAACTGTTGCGAAATCGATTGAAGAGGTGCTCCGCGAGGAGACGCCGGAGGAGGCAAGACTCCGCATCCTGAACGACACCCAGCCGGATAAGCTGAGTGATGAGCAGAAAGCGCTGTTTACTTACTTTGCGAAAGTTCCAGGCATGGATATCCAGATTCTGGATGCAATGCATGGTGTTTATCATTACGCAGGCGACCGTACTTCCCGTCATGGAAACATTGCCATTATGGGCGGATACGGTACTGGAAAAACGAAGCTGTCGGAGGATCTCGTCCGTGCAATCTGTGCTGACTTAAAACTTCCGGCAACGAAGATGGCCCGTCTGGATGCATCTGTTCTGAACAAAAAGGACTGTGCGCAGATTGTTTCAAAGCTGGCGGGAGGTTTCCTCCTGATCGAGCGTGCCGGTCTGATGTATCCGGAGACGATCGAGAAGCTGTCGCAGGCAATGGATTTCCGTACCGACAGTCTGGTTCTGATCATCGAGGATGAGAAGGTCAGCATGAGAGGTCTTCTGCGGAATTACCCTGATTTTGCGAAGAAGTTTGAGACGGTCATTTCGATTCCTGTTTTCACGAACGACGAGCTGGTTACGTTTGCCCGCACGTATGCGCGTGAGAATGGATACAAGATGGACGAGATGGGTGTGCTTGCTCTGTATACACAGATTGGCAACAATCAGAAGGAGGGCGAGCCGATGACGATTTCACAGGTCAAAGATATGGTGGATCGTGCCATCGCCCATGCAGAAAAGGGAACCCGTAAATTCGGAAGACGCATGTCCAGAAAGCATACCGATGCGGACGACCGCGTGATTCTTTACGAGAAAGACTTTGAGTTCTAAATACATGGAGAATTTATGGAGAAAGTAAAACCGTGGCTCGGGGAGCCGCAGAATACAATAGCCGTACTGCAGAAGTACGGCTTTGTATTTCAGAAAAAGTATGGTCAGAATTTTCTGATCGATCCACATGTGCTGGATAAGATTGTAGCCGCTGCAGGTATCGGGCCGGACGATTTTGTTGTGGAAATCGGACCTGGTATCGGTACGCTGACGCAGTATCTTGCGTATGCTGCGCGGAGTGTGTGTGCGGTGGAAATTGACAAGAATCTGATCCCGATTCTGGAGGATACGCTGTCGGATTATGATAATGTTGAGGTTATCAACAATGATGTTTTGAAGGTGGATCTGGCGGCGCTGGCGAAGGAGAAGAACAACGGACGGCCGATCAAGGTTGTGGCGAATCTTCCGTATTATATTACGACGCCGATTATTATGGGATTGTTTGAGAATCATGTGCCGGTGGATTCGATTACGGTTATGGTTCAGAAGGAGGTTGCGGACCGGATGCAGACGGGGCCGGGATCGAAGGATTACGGGGCGCTGTCGCTGGCGGTGCAGTATTATGCGGAGCCGTATATTGTGGCGAATGTGCCGCCGAACTGTTTTATGCCGCGGCCGAAGGTTGGAAGTGCGGTGATCCGGCTGACGCGTCATGAGGTGATGCCGGTGGAGACGAAGGATGAGAAGTTGATGTTCTCCATTATTCGGGCGTCGTTTAATCAGAGACGGAAGACGCTGGCGAACGGACTGAAAAATTCGGAGCTGCTGCATTTTTCGAAAGAGGAGATTGAGGCTGCAATCACAGCCTGCGGCTGGCCGCTTACGATTCGTGGGGAGGCATTGAATTTACAGGAGTTTGCGCGGTTGACGGATGAATTGTGTAAATAGAGGGGACACCTCGCCGCCGCCCGTCCGCCCTTGCGTGATGCGCATGGCAGCGGTGGAAAAGGGCATGAAAAAAAGCACCGTTGGCGAAACAGTGCTTTCTTTCATTTTTATTTTTAAAGGAAGGAGAGCCGATTTTCTAATCGGCAATATGAAAAAGAAAATTGTGTAAATAATGTTGGCATTCATTATTTATGCTTTTAGTATACGGGTAAATTATGTTGAAAGCGTGTTCATGTTGTAAAAAAATCATGAACAAATTGTGACTATTCAGAGCCATGCGAAATTTCAGAACAAATTGCGAATCATGCTTGCATGAATGAGCACTTTTTTCTGAAATTTCATATGGCGAGAAGCCACATCAAGATGCAGCGCAGCGGAATCGAGATGGGGCTCTGCAGCACTGCCTTTTTTGCATTATTTTCGGGTCTTGCTATAGGTTACAGGTCCAGCAGCTTAAAGGTGGAAATTCCGAGGAAGTTCCGGGAGCAGAGGCTGATTCCGCCCATGAGGACGGAGACATCCTGCAGGTGAGCCGGGAGGACGTGGAGGTACCAGCGGAGGCGGTTCTGGATTCCGGAGGTGATTTCGTCGATCAGACCTGGGATGTAGTTGGTGAAGGAGCTGTTGATGACGATGACGTCCGGGTTGAAGGTGTGGAGAACCGTGTTCAGGCTGATTCCGATGTAGTGGGTGAAATCCTGCATTACTTTGCAGGCGTTGGGGTTGCCTTCCTGGTAATACTGGATGAAGCGTTCGACGGAGACGTTTTCTAAGCCTTCGGCGGCGGCAAAATCGTTCAGGACGGAGGCTTCGGAGATGTACTGTTCGAGGCAGCCGTGGTTGCCGCAGGGGCAGGGCCGGCCATCGGGGAAGAGGATGGTGTGGCCGAATTCGCCGGCGTAGCCGTTCTGGCCGGTGTAGAGTTCGCCGTCAATGAGGATTCCCATGCCGACGCCTTCGTGGATGTTCAGGAAGATCATATTTTTAAAGTGCTCTGCGCAGGCGGCTTCGCCGATGACGGAGAGGTTGGCTTCATTTTCTACGATGACAGGGACCTGAAATTCTTCTTCGAGGTAGTTTTTCAGGTTGGAGTGTTTCAGATCGTAGTAGGGTGTGAATAAAACGAGGTCGTCGCAGACGACGCCGTAGATTCCGATGGAGATTCCGACGAGGCCGCACGGGGTCTTGGGGAGGTCGGATTTGGTTTTGTGGAGGAGGGAAATCAGGTATTCCTCCAGGGAGAGGGATGGATCAATCGGGTATTCTTTTACAGTACATGATTTTCCCTTCAGATCTCCGGTGAGAATGGTGATCTTTTTTACGCCGAGATCGACGGCGATGATGGAACCGCAGCGATTATTAAAAGTAAGCAGAATCGGTTTTCGACCCATGGAAGTTTTTTCGGCGCTGCCGAGTTCTATGACGAGCTGGCGGTCGAGCAGTTCCTGGACGATGGTGGATACGGTTGCTTTTGTCAGATGCAGCATTTTCGCCAGATCTGCGCGGGAAAGCGGCGGATGGTTGGCGATTGCCTCGAGAACCAGGGCGCGGTTCATGTCTCGTATATATTCCTGATTTCCGGTACTCATAAAAAATCCTCCATTCTGCCGCATTGGCTGTACATCAATCTTAACATAAATGAGAGAGAAATGACAGGGAAAATCGGGGATGGGCAATACGAATAGAAAAATTAACGGAGAAAAACGATTTCTAGACAGAGTAGAGAGTAAGGGACAGAATTAGAAATAAAATATGTGATAAATACACAAAGAAAGTATAAAATAATTCTAAAAAATGTACAGATTCACAGAAGATTCACTGCACGTTCATAATCTGTTCATAATTAATTGGTATAGTTATCTCAGTTCCAAAGGAACAGCGTGTATGCAATCACTACACAATTAAGATTTTTTCATAATAATAGCCCAGGCGCCGAGAGGTTCCTGGGCACTCCTCGTTTTTGAGGAATTTTTGATCTTGGGACAGACGGAAATCTGTGTAGACAGGGTAGTGATCTTTTTCTTGACTTTTGCGAGAAGCAGCCTTATAGTATAAATATAATAACAATTACTGTTATCGAAAGATACGAAAGGAAAAAAACTATGTCAACACTCAAGTATAGCAGACAAAGAGAAAGCATCAAAGTCTGCCTTCAGGGGCGAAAGGATCACCCGACCGCAGATATGCTCTATACCGATGTACGGAAAGAATTTCCCAATATCAGTCTTGGCACAGTATACCGGAACCTGTCTCTTCTTTCTGAATTAGGAGAGATCAAGCGTCTTACAACAGGAGATGGCCCGGACCGGTTCGATGGAGATACTTCCACGCATCACCATTTCATTTGCAGAAAATGTCACTGCGTGACAGACCTTACAATGCGTGACATCAGCGAAATCAAGAACGTAGCAGCGGAAAATTTCAGAGGTACGATCGAAGATTACTCTGTGAATTTTTACGGCATCTGCGAGAACTGCAGAAATCACCCGGGGAACGTATAGCATCCCCAGGAAGAAAGAAAAAATTAAAAATAGGTATTGACAAAAAGGGAAGCTTATGCTAAAGTAATATCAGTAACAGTTACTAATATCAAAAATAAAAAACTGTTATAAACCACAAAATTGGAAATGATAAAATTAAATACACAACAAAAAGAAAGGAAAGAAAGACTATGAAAAAATTTGTATGCAGCGTATGTGGATATGTTTATGAAGGAGCAGAAGCACCGGAAGTCTGTCCGATCTGTAAAGCACCGAAAGAGAAATTTATCGAGCAGGGCGAGGATCTGACCTGGGCAGCAGAGCACGTAGTTGGCGTAGCATCCGACGTTCCGGAAGATATCAAAAAAGACCTGAGAGCCAATTTCGAGGGTGAGTGCTCCGAGGTTGGTATGTACCTGGCAATGTCCAGAGTAGCATTCCGCGAGGGATATCCGGAAGTAGGTCTGTACTATGAAAAAGCAGCTTACGAAGAAGCAGAGCACGCAGCAAAATTCGCAGAGCTTCTCGGCGAAGTCGTAACCGACAGCACCAAGAAAAACCTGCAGATGCGTGTAGAAGCAGAGAACGGCGCAACCGCTGGTAAAACAGATCTTGCAAAACGTGCCAAAGCCCTGAATCTTGATGCAATCCATGACACCGTGCATGAGATGGCAAGAGATGAAGCTAGACACGGAAAAGCTTTCGCTGGTCTGCTGGCCAGATATTTCGGTAAATAAAAAATTTTTAGTAGAATAAATTTATTGAAGAGAGAATGGAGAAATCTGTTCTCTCTTTTTGTGCGTTTTTTTCTGCATTTCCTATGTCTTTTTCGTGTACAGCTGTCTTTTTGATAAATCCCAAGGAAGAAAATGTGTTTTTAATTTTAATGCCGGAAACAATACGGTGCATGGGGGATTGCTATAAGTAAAGAAAAGCTGATAAGCTGGGATTTTTATGATTTATTCACAGCTTATCAGCTAATACACATCAATTATTGAGACAGTTGTATATTGAACAGTGTTGAGAAAACATAATAGAGTAATCTGATTTTATTCTTCTATTCGTTTTTTGTCATAGCAGATAAAGGTATAAGTTCCATTATCTGCGAGAGGATGTGTTTCACCAGAAAAAACAAAATTGCGATCCGTAACATTTCCAGAACGAATATCCTGACATACTTTAATCACATCTTCTAAAGTGGTTGGCTTGGCATCTCCATTCCCATGTGAGATCAGGACACGATCATATTTTCCAGCAGTTTTTTTCTGTAACTCTTGTAAATTTTTTTCATAGGAAGCAAGTCCCGTGGAAAATTTGTCAAACAGGAATAAAAATGGATTGCAGGCATCACCGAGAAGAATTGTCCGCTCTTCCGGAATCAGCATGACAACACTGCCCAGGGTATGACCGGGTAATTCATAAATAACAACATGAATTCCACCAAGTTCAAAAACATCACCTTCCTGCAGGTTATGAAATTTTTCAAATGGAGCAGATGGTATCATATCTGTTTCTTTGATAAGCCCTTTTTCAGGACACAATCCTTTCGCGCCTTCCAGACGGAAGCCTTTTTCAGAATGAAGCTGATATACGGATTTATCCTTATGATTCAGATAAATTTCTTCAAATTCATTGGCACCCATGGCGTGATCTACATGACCGTGGGTTATCAGGACTTTTAATGGCTTGTTAGTCAGGTTATGGATACAGTCTTTTAAACTATAGAACCCGCATCCAGTGTCGATTAGGACAGCTGCTTTGCTGCCTTCAATCAGATACATAAATTCTGTGCAGAATCCATGAATTCTTGTAATGTGTTCTGAAATTTTTTCAGTTTTAAATTGCATAGTAGAAACCCCCATTCCTTTTACTATAGCTCTAAGTATAGCATAGAAATTGACGGAAAAGTTATTGAAAAGCAGCAAAAATATAGAAATAAATTTATAAAAACACAGCGGAGAAATTTCGCGTGTCGAAAAATATAAAAAAAAGATAAAAATAAGATCAAAAATATAATATAAAACAAAAATCATATTTGATATACTGAGATTATTCAAAATCATATGAGTTTGTAGGAGCTGAAATTTGCAAATTTTAAAAGGGAAAATGCTTATTGTCTAATATCAGAGAGGTTTTTAAAGGAGGTTTTTATGAAACGAAAAATAATATCAGTGATGCTAACGGGCACTATGATCGCAGGAATGCTTACAGGCTGCGGTTCAGACAGCAGCAGTAAGAGCAGTGCTAGTGTAAATTCTGGATCGTCAGAAACTGAAACGGAGACTACAAAAGCAGACACAGAAGAAAGCGATGATAAGACACCAGTTACATTTGAATATTTCAATGCAGATGGTAAAAATGGAAATTGGGATAATCCGGTAGCGAAAGCGATCACAGAGGCAACAGGTGTTACGTTGGATGTCAGCTATCCGGTTGCATCGCAAGGAGATGCAAAAGAGGATGTTGCGTTGATGATTGCAAATGATGAATATCCAGATTTGATTTATGCAAAAGCGAATGCAACGGATCTGTATGCAGCAGGCGCTCTGATTGACATGACAGATTTGATTGAAAAATACGGACCAAATATTAAAAAAATGTACGGAGATGAGCTGGAAAAGTTACAGTGGAGTAAAGACGATCCGGGAATTTATCAGCTGTCTTATGCGGGTGTAAATCAGAAAACACTGACAACAGGAGGAACTTGCCAGATCCAGTGGGCTGCACTGAAAGAGAATGATTACAAATATCCAAAAACAATAGATGAATATGAAAAAATGATCAAGAGCTATTTGGCAGCTCATCCAAAGACAGAAGATGGTTTGGATATGATTGGAATTACTATGAGTGCAGCAGACTGGCATTGGCTGATTACACTGAGTAACCCGGCAGGCTTTATCGCAGATGCAGCGCCGGATAATGGACAGTGGCTGATTGATGATGACTATACAGTACATTTAAAAACGGTTACGCCGGAAGAAAAAGAGTATTTTAGATGGTTATGCCGTATGTACAATGAAGGAATTCTGGATCCGAATTTTGCAACACAGACGGATGATGACTATATTGCAAAGGTTGCCAGCGGCCGTGTTGTTGCCTTGACAGATTCAGAATGGCACTATAGTCAGTGTGAAACAGCATTGATGGCTGATGGAAAAGTAGATCAGACATATGTTGGACTGCCGGTAACCTTAAGAGAGGATCAGGTCTGCAAAGCTCTTTTGTATCAGGGAACAACGGTCGGATATGGAATGGCAATTACAAAAAGCTGTGAGGACCCAGTTCGTGCAATCAAATTCATAGATTATCTGTGCTCGGATGAAGGACAGATTTTATATCATTGGGGAATTGAAGGAGAAAATTATTTCCTGGACGAAAATGGAAAGCCGTATCGTACCGATGAAGAAGTTGCCAAAGCACAGTCAGATCCAGACTATCATAAGAACACAGGTATTGATAACTATACTGGATTTCCAATCTATGGAGCAGGTTCTTACACTGAGGATGGATTCCCGTATACTCCAACGACGAAGGAATCTGTGATTGCAAATTATAACGAAGCGGAAAAAGCCGGATGCGAGGCAATGGGAATCGAAATGCTGACGGATATGTTTCCGCAGCCAGAAGAATTTGAGCTTCTTCCATATTCTGCACTCTGGGCATATCAGCAGCCACAGGAGCTGACCGAGCAGCAGAATACAATTTCAGATATTACTTGGCCAGGGCTGGTAAAATGTGTTTCGGGTACAGAAGAGGAATTTGACGCAAATTGGGACAACATGGTAAACGAACTGGAAGAAAATGGTCTGGCGGATACAGAGAAGGCTGTTACTGAATTCCTTGCTACGAAACTTGTGAATACTGATAAATGAAAAATCTAAATTTCCCGGCTATACTGGGAAGAATAGAGTAGTTGAAAACGTTGATGATTGCAATAAAAACGCCAAACTTCTATGCAGCAATGAAGTTGACACTGCAAGCTAAATTTACGTCTAGAACAGGTACGAATCTTACATACAAGTCGCTGTATACCAGTGAACTGTAATCAGCTTTAGTCCGCGATTATGATAGCCTGGTTGATTTTTTACTTGAATTGAGTATAATAAGTAAGAACAGAAATGTTCTTAGAGGAGTGTGGTTAAGTATCACACTCCTCGTTACATATGAGATATGGATAGTAAAAAAGAAAGGGATTCCAACATGGAAAAACAGACAGGCTGTGTCCACATCTACTGTGGGGATGGAAAAGGAAAGACGACTTGTGGTATGGGGCTCTGCACGCGTGCGGCAGGGTATGGATACCGTGTTTTAATTTATCAGTTTATGAAAGATAACAGCACGAGTGAGCGGAAGGTGCTCTTGCTGTCGCCAAATGTGACGTTTGTGCCGGGACAGGACAAGATAAAGTTTTCATTTCTGATGACACCGGAGGAGAAGGCAGAGCAGAAGCGGTATTATGAAGAGCAGTTTCAGAAAGTGACAGAAAAAGCAGTTCAGGAAGAATACGATGTGCTGTTCCTGGATGAACTGGTCTATACGATCGGAAGCAAACTGTTTGATGAGCAGCTCCTTCTGGATTTTCTGGATCACAAGCCGGAGAAGCTGGAAGTGATTCTGACAGGGCAGGGACCGTCAGAGGCGCTGATTGAGCGTGCAGACTATGTTTCGGAGCTGAAAAAAATCAAGCATCCGTTTGATAAAGGCCTTGCGGCAAGAGATGGAATCGAGCGGTAACGCTGAAAAAAACAAGAAAAAAGATACTGTTTTGCGGGGAAGATGATTCCATGCAGAACAGTATCTTTTTTCTTGTTTTTGCGGGCAATGAACCAAAATCCGTGATGAACCAAGTTTCTGGTGATTGCCGCGATAACCTGAGAAGTATCTGGAAGCCGCTGTAAGACAGAAAATAACGTTATTATTTCGCACCGCGATCCGCAATCATTTTCGTGGATTTCTTCACGCAGTACAGACATGTCGGTGCGATATAGCAGCAGGCGGCGAGCCACGCAGCCTGATCCGCAAAGCAGATTGCGGTGAAGCCAAACGCACCGACAAATCCCAGGCAGACAATCGTCCGTGCCAGCATCTCCATTACGCCGGAGAAAACGGCTCTTCCCGAGTAGCCAAGTCCCTGCGTTACCATACGGCAGACATTCAAAATACCAAGCAGCCAGTAGAAAAATCCGAGGCAGCGCAGATATTTTGCAGAAGCGTTGATTGCTTCAAAAGCAGAGCTGACAATAAAGAGTTTCGTGAGCGGCCGTCCGAAGAGAATCATGATGACACCTGCAAACGCACCATAGCCGACACCGACAAGCACACCCTGGCGGAGTCCCTGACGGATTCGCTTTGACTGGCCGGCTCCGAGATTCTGACTGCAGAAAACGGAAGCCGCGGTACTGATCGCATCAAACGGGCACATCATAAACTGTTTGATTTTCATAGCAGCTGTGAACGCCGAAACATAAACACTGCCAAGTCCATTATTCGCTGACTGCATTACCATACTGCCGATCGCCGTGATCGAAAACTGCAGTCCCGTCGGAATGCCCATTGCGAGGAGTTCCTGCGCGGCATCCTTTCGCAGAGTGCGGTTTTCCTTTGTCGGAAGCAGGAGCTTTACCTTACGGGAAATAAAAAACAGACATAAGAGTCCGCTGATCGCCTGGGCGGAAATCGTCGCAATCGCCGCGCCTGCGCACCCCAGATGCAGAATGATAATACAGAACAGGTCGAGGAAAATATTCAGAATTGCCGAAAATGCCAGAAACAGAAACGGTGTGCGGCTGTCCCCGACGGCGCGCAGGATGCTGGAAAGATAATTGTACAGAATCGAAAACGGAATTCCGAGGAAAATCACAAGCTGATATGCGTAAGCATCCGCGAAAATATCGGACGGAACCGACAGCAGGTGCAGAATCGGTGCACAGAGTAAACTGCAGAGTGTGGTCAGAATGGCCGCAATCAGGACAGCAAGTGCAGCACCATTAAAAATATAATCGCGCATTTTATCAAGCTTTCCGGCGCCGAAATACTTGGCAACCGGGACACTGAATCCCGTGCAGCTTCCCATACAGAAGCCGAGCACCAGAAACTGTACACTGCTGCTTGCACCGACGCTGGCGAGTGCCTCCGGGCCAAGTGCCTGGCCGACAATCGCCGCATCAATGATGTTATACGTCTGCTGCAGCAGATTTCCGATGAGAAGCGGAAAGGCAAACGAGAGCATCAGCTTTACCGGATTTCCCTTTACCATAGATGTTGCCATAAAAAACGCCTCCCCTGCTTAATATGCACGTGAATTATAAACGAGCGCCGTCTTATTCAGGTTCTGGATCATGAAATAGTCGGCAACGAGCTGGCCAATTCCGCCGGTCAGGTAGCCGAGCAGCGTCCACAGAAGAATGGCGGAACCGTTTTCCTCAATCATCACACCGTAGCGGTCGTAGGATTCGCGGTACATGCGGTTCGCTTGTTTGTAACGCCAGTAAACGCCGTAAATTCCACAGGTAACCCAGGACAGAAGCAGCACGATAATGTAGTTCGGGCTGTCTTCGCCGTCACCGTAAAAGACGGTGTTCAGGTCTTCCACATAAACATACCAGAAGTAGATCGAGTAAAGTCCGCACGTCAGAAATGTGAGCAGAAGATAGAACCAGAAACTGCGGTTGTCTTTTACATTCATTTGTAAATACCCCCTTTAATTAAGATAGAACCATTGTAGCACGCGCCCGAGAGAGGGGTCAATAGAAAGGAGCGGGTCGTGGTAATAAATGCGCCAGGCATAAACGGCGAGAAGCAGTACGACAAGCACCGTAATGATCCCCTTTTTAAAACGCCGAAGTCCCGCCGTCTGTTCCGGCCCGAAGAAGAGCCAGACACCTGCGGGCAGCACGGCATAGACAAGCGGATGCATCCGAAACGCCGCCTGAAAATGACCGGAGAGCATTAACAGTACCGCGCGGCTCATTCCGCAGCCCGGGCAGGAAATGCCTGTGAAAAAACGGATCGGACAGCCGATGCCTGTGAGGGTGATGAAGGCGACGTAAACGCCGAGGAGCAGGCAGAAGAAAAAGAAATCGCGGCAGCGTTTCCTCAGAAAAGAAAGATACGCGCTGCCGCGGCCGGGATCACGTTTCATGGAGTTTGGTGACGGCGTATTCATATAAAGCCTCCTTGCGCTCGCTGTCGGTCGTGAGAAAATGCGAGTACAGAACGTCGATCATAACGAGAATCGGGAACTGCGGAGAGATTGCGCCGCCGTTTTTCAGATGCTCTTTGACCGCAAGCAGCAGGACTTCATCGCAGAAGGCATCGTAATCGCTGGAGCTGCGGGAAGTAAAGAGAATGGTAGAGGCTCCCTTTTCCTTTGCGGCTCCGAGCGCACGCAGCACCTCCGGTGTCTGTCCGCTGACGGTAATGCCGATTGCAGCGCAGCTCTCATTGAGCAGAACGGCATTCATTTTCATGATGTGAATGTCGGTAATTGCTTCAATATCCACGCCTGCAAGCATAAAACGCAGCTTCATTTCCTGGGCGGAAAGTCCGGAGCTTCCAAGACCGTAGACATACACCCGACGCTTCGAAGTGAGAATATGGCAGATGCGGTCAATCTGCGCGCGGTCGGCGAGCGAGTAGCTTTTATTCAGCAGCTCCTGATACGTATTCAGCACCTGTTTGATGTGATCGTCCGTGCCAGGCAGTGCGGCGTTCAGGCCTTCCTGGTAACGGTAGACAAATTCGCGGTAGCCCGTGTAGCCGCATTTTTTCGCAAAGCGGGAGAGCGAAGCCTCCGAAACATAGAGCAGTTCCGAAACGTGGCGCGCGGACAGATCCGACTCGTCGGTATTATGAATAAAAAAATCTGCTACCGTCCGTTCCAGGGGAGTGAACGAGGGATAGACAGACTCAATGACAGGAATAATCGATTTTTCAAAGTGTTCCATGGAACGTAAGTCCTCCTGGTATCTGTAAATATCTGAAAAAAATTCAGATCAGTTCTTGCTTTATTGTATCACAGGCAGAGTGGTGAATCAACTTTCAATTGTGTGTGAATTGCACGGGAAAGCGGGCGGAAAAATGGAAAGAACTTTAATGACGTGAAAGTAATTTCTAAAATATAAAAATAGTTGAAAATAAAATCAACATAAATTATAATCAGAACAGATCAAAGAAAGAAGGCAAGACAATGATTATCAAAAACGGACGTGTATTTCAGGAAGACGGAACGTTTGCGGAAAAAGATCTTTATATAGAAGGAAAACGTTTCGTTTCCACAAAAGAAGAAGTGATCGATCAGGAAGTGATCGATGCGAAAGGCATGATGGTTCTGCCGGGACTGGTTGACGTACACAGCCACGGCGCTGCCGGACATGATTTTTCAGACGGAGACGTGGAAGGTTTAAAAGAGATCCTGCGCTACGAGAAAGCGCACGGCATCACCTCTTACTGCCCGACATCCATGACACTGCCAAAAGACGATCTGCTGAAAATCTTCGGAACCATCGAAGCAATCAAAGATGAGCCGGAAGCAGAAGTGATCGCCGGCGTCAACATGGAAGGACCGTTCATCGATCCGATCAAAAAAGGCGCACAGGCAGAGGAGAACATCGTGGCTCCGAACGCTGAGTTCTTCCGCGCATGCAATGCGGCGAGCGGCGGAAAAATCCGTCTCGTGACACTGGCCCCGAACATGCCAGGTTCTCTGGAATTTATCAAAGAAGTTTCCGATGAAGTCATGGTTTCCATCGGCCATACAACAGCAGATTATGACACCGCGCTGGCTGCCATGAAAGCAGGAGCACACCATGTCACCCATCTGTACAACGCCATGCCGCCGTTCGCACACCGTAACCCTGGTGTCATCGGCGCCGCATTCGACGATCCGGAGTGCCGCATGGAGCTGATCTGTGACGGCTATCACATTCACGGTGCGGTTGTCCGCGCGACCTTCTCCATGATGGGAAGTGAGCGCATGGTTCTCATCAGCGATTCCATGATGGCAACGGGAATGCCGAACGGAACGTATTCCCTCGGGGGACAGGCTGTCTGGATGAAAGACGGAAAAGCAACCCTGACCGACGGTGAGACCATCGCGGGTTCCGCTACGAACCTGTACGACTGCATGAGAAAAGCAGTTTCGTTTGATATTCCGCTGGCAGATGCCATTTTTGCGGCAACAAGAAATCCGGCACAGAGCATCGGTATCTACGATGAAGTAGGATCCATTGCACCGGGCAAAAAAGCGCATGTACTTCTGGTGGACGACGAACTGAACCTGAAACAGGTTATTATGTAATTTATTATATAGAAGAAATTTGGAGGAAAAACAAATGTTATTAATTGAAGCAAAAGATTACAATGATATGAGCAGAAAAGCAGCAAACATCATTTCCGCGCAGGTGATCATGAAACCGCATGCAGTGCTCGGCCTTGCAACCGGATCTACCCCGGTCGGCGCTTACAAACAGCTCGTTGAGTGGTACAACAAAGGTGACCTTGATTTCGCAAATGTCACCAGCGTAAACCTGGACGAGTACAAAGGACTCTCTCCGGAGAATGATCAGAGCTATCGTTACTTCATGAACACCAACCTGTTCAATCATGTCAACATCAACAAAGAGCGCACCTTCGTTCCGAACGGACTGGAGCCGGACAGCGAAAAAGCATGCGCAGCTTACAACGAAATCATCCGCAGCGTCGGCGGCATTGACCTGCAGCTTCTTGGACTTGGAAACAACGGCCACATCGGATTCAACGAGCCGGGCGCAGCATTCGAGAAAGAGACACACTGCGTTGACCTGACCGAGAGCACCATTCAGGCAAATAAACGTTTCTTTGAAAAAGTAGAGGATGTTCCGACCCAGGCATACACCATGGGAATCAAGAACATCATGCAGGCAAGAAAAGTTCTGCTGATCGTCAGCGGCGAAGGAAAAGCAGAGATCCTCGACAAGGTTCTGTACGGACCGGTTACTCCGCAGGTTCCGGCTTCCATCCTGCAGCTTCACAACGATCTGACAGTTGTAGCAGATGAAGCAGCAATGTCTGTGATCAAAGCAAACCACAGATAATTGTTACGATGAATGAAAGGTCCGCCGAATGGGGAGAATATGAAAAAATCCCCGTACGGCGGGCTTTTTTGCGGTTTACAAATCCATGTAAATGTGTTAGCATAAAACTAGCGCACAAAAGCAGTGCATAAAATGAAAACACAGTGACGAAGAGAGTACATCTGCATTCGCAAATTTACAGAGAACACCCCCGAAAACCATTCCGGTTTTGCAGGCTGAGAGGGGAGGAGGAGCGGCAGATCGAACATGGCTTCCGAGAGGCGCACCGAACCGTGAGAACAACAATCTGAAACGGTAAGGCTGCGACAGGTTCCGCCTGTTACAGCGGAGAGGTATAGCACATGTACCTGCAGAGGTTTCTGCCGTGAGGCAGGGACGAAAAGAAGTGGTATCACGGGTAAACAAACCTGTCTTCTTCCGACTACAAGAGAGCGGAATAAGGCAGTTTTTTTATTTGAAAGGAGAAATGAAAGCAATGGAAAAAATCAGACCAAAATATTATATCACCACGGCGATTGCCTACACATCCGGCAAGCCGCACATCGGAAACACCTACGAGATCGTACTCGCGGACAGCATCGCCCGCTTCAAACGTCAGCAGGGCTACGATGTATTCTTCCAGACCGGAACCGATGAGCATGGCCAGAAGATCGAGCTGAAAGCAGAAGAGGCAGGTATCACGCCAAAAGAATTCGTAGACAACGTATCCACCGAGATCAAGAGAATCTGGGATCTGATGAATACGTCCTACGACAAATTCATCCGTACCACCGACGCCGATCACGAGGCACAGGTACAGAAAATCTTCAAAAAACTGTACGATCAGGGAGATATCTACAAAGGATATTACGAAGGTCTTTACTGTACACCGTGTGAATCCTTCTTCACCGAGTCCCAGCTCGTAGACGGAAAATGCCCGGATTGCGGACGCCCGGTTACGCCGGCAAAAGAAGAAGCATATTTCTTCAAGATGAGCAAATATGCACCGAGACTGATCGATTATATCAACACTCATCCGGAATTCATCCAGCCGGTTTCCAGAAAGAACGAGATGATGAACAACTTCCTTCTTCCGGGACTGCAGGATCTCTGTGTATCCAGAACCTCCTTCACCTGGGGAATCCCGGTATCCTTCGACCCGAAGCACGTTACCTATGTATGGCTGGATGCACTGACCAACTACATCACTGGAATCGGTTATGACTGTGACGGAAACAGTTCCGAGCAGTTCAACAAGCTGTGGCCGGCAGACCTGCATCTGATCGGAAAAGACATCATCCGTTTCCATACCATTTACTGGCCGATCTTCCTGATGGCACTTGATCTGCCGCTGCCGAAACAGGTATTTGGTCATCCGTGGCTGCTGCAGGGCGACGGCAAGATGAGTAAATCCAAAGGAAACGTGATTTACGCAGACGATCTGGTAGACCTGTTCGGCGTAGACGCTGTCCGCTACTTCGTTCTGCACGAGATGCCGTTTGAGAACGACGGTGTCATTACCTGGGAGCTGCTGGTTGAGCGTATGAATTCCGACCTTGCCAATACTCTTGGAAACCTGGTAAACCGTACCATCTCCATGAGCAACAAATACTTCGGCGGCGTTGTGACAAAGACCGGCGCAGCAGAAGAGGTGGATGATGATCTGAAAGCAGTCGTTACCGCAACAAAAGCAAAAGTTGCTGCAAAGATGGAAGAGCTGCGTGTGGCAGATGCAATGACTGAGATCTTTGGTCTGTTCAAACGCTGCAACAAATACATCGACGAGACGATGCCGTGGGCACTGGCAAAGGATGAGGCAAAGAAAGACCGTCTGGAAGAAGTTCTGTACAACCTGGTAGAGAGCATCACCATCGGCGCATGCCTGCTCGAGTCTTTCATGCCGGAGACCACCGAGAAGATCCTGGCTCAGTTGAATGCAGAGAAACGCAGCTACGAAGAGCTGGATCAGTTCGGACTGTATGTATCTGGCAATAAAGTAACCGATCAGCCGCAGATCCTGTTCCAGAGACTCGATGTCAAAGAGGTTATGGAAAAAGTAGAAGTGATCCAGGCAAAACAGAAAGCTGCCATGGCTGCCGCATCCGGAGAAGAAGAAAAAGAAGAGGAGGCAGTGATCGACCTTGAGCCGAAGGAGGAAATTACCTTCGAAGATTTCGGAAAAATGCAGTTCCAGGTAGGTGAAATCATCTCCTGCGAGCCAGTGAAGAAATCGAAAAAACTTCTCTGCTTCCAGGTCAAAGTAGGAAGCCAGGTAAGACAGATCGTCTCCGGAATCAAAGCATATTACAAACCGGAAGACACCATCGGAATGAAGGTTATGGTCCTCACCAACCTCAAACCAGCCAAACTGGCAGGCATGATGTCTGAAGGAATGCTCCTCTGCGCCGAAGACGCCGAAGGCAACGTATGCCTCATGACCCCGGAAAAAGCAATGCCGGCAGGGGCGGAGATCTGCTAAGGTGTTGAGCTGTTAAGCGGAAAATAGAATAGAATGAAAGTTGAAATCCCTTTCCATATGTATAGAGCGTGTGGGGAGGGATTTTTTGTATTTGAAAAAGTTAAGGAAAACGTCATATAAAGATTCTGAATTTTATGATAATATAATGATAAAGAGAGAATATTTGAACGGGTTTATCGAATATGACAACAGAAAGGAGGAGTGTTGAATGAGAAAAATGCGGACGTTAGTTCTGGTTTTACTGCGCGTCCAGAAGCGCCGCTTTTCATCCAAAGGCGGTGCGCGGACATTTTGGGAATCCGGCTTTAGCAAGCCGGTAAAGAAAAGTATCAAAGACGTGAAACGCGTCACTTTAGCGTCATCCGAT
>NZ_CDRRUH010000036.1:0-31272 GCF_977045365.1 Fusicatenibacter sp. | reverse complement strand
TCAAAAATGGCGAAACTCACAGAGGATATGTAACAGCACTATACCCGGAACAAAAAGCGATTAATTTTCAAAGCCCAACAAAACATTGTAAAAAAGTTAATGCGAGAAAGTGCAAATTACTATGGAACTATTCAAAAATCTATTGGTTTGAGAATGCGAGCTAAACACATTTGTCTATGATTAGATGTAATTAACTATATTATTTTAAGGAGGTTTTTCGTGAAATTCTTTCATTTATCCGATCTTCACATTGGAAAGCGTGTGAATGAGTTTTCCATGATCGAGGATCAGAAATATATTTTAACGCAGATTCTGCATGAAACGGAGCAGGAAAAGCCGGATGGGATTCTGATTTCCGGGGATGTGTATGACCGGACGATTCCGACGGCAGAGGCGGTGCAGGTGTTTGATGCGTTTCTGACCCGGCTTTCGGAGCGGAAAACTCCGGTTTTTGTCATCAGCGGCAATCACGACTCGGCGGAGCGGCTGGCGTTTGGAGCGAGTCTGATGGGGAAAAGCGGCATTTATTTTTCAAAGGTATATGACGGAAACGTAGAAAAGATTCCGATGCAGGATGCATATGGAACGGTCTGGATTTACCTTCTTCCATTTTTACGCCCGTCGACGGTACGCCATGCCCTGCCGGAGCGCGCGGAGGAGGTGCAGTCTGCGGCGGACGCTGTGCGGATTGCGCTGGGGCAGATCAAAATCGATGAGAAGGAGCGGAATGTGCTTCTTGCGCACCAGTTCGTGACAGGGGCGAAGCGCTGCGATGCCGAAGAACTGCAGGTCGGCGATGTGGATCAGATACCGTCAGAACTCTTTGCTTCGTTTGACTATGTGGCGCTCGGCCATATCCACAGTCCGCAGAAAGTCGGCCGCGAGACCGTTCGCTACTGCGGCGCACCGCTTAAATACTCCTTTTCGGAAGTAGGACAGGAAAAGTCGATTACCGTTGTGGAGCTGAAAGAAAAAGGAACAGTCAAATTGCGCACGATTCCATTAAAGCCGCTCCATGATCTCCGGAAAATCCGGGGAACGTATCTGGAAGTGACGGCGAAATCATTTTATGAGAACAGAGACTGCGAAGATTACCTGCAGGTGACCCTGATGGATGAAGAGGATGTGCCGGACGGCATGGCAAAACTTCGGACCATTTATCCCAATCTGATGCGTCTCGAATATGATAATAAACGAACGCGGTCGAATGCAGAAGTCCGTGCGGCTGAACGTGTGGAGGAGAAGTCAGAGCTGGAGCTGTTTCAGGAGTTTTATGAGCTGCAGAATAACCAGCCGATGACAGAGGTGCAGGAGCAGTTTGTAGAAGAACTATTGCGGGGGATGAAGGAATGAAGCCAAAGAAATTGACCATCAGCGCATTCGGCCCGTACGCGGACCGGATGGATCTGGATTTTACACAGCTGGGCGGCGGTGGATTATATCTGATCACAGGAGATACCGGCGCGGGAAAAACGACAATTTTTGATGCGATCACGTTTGCGCTCTACGGCGAGGCGAGCGGTGAAATCCGGAAAGGGGAGATGTTCCGCAGCAAATATGCGAAACCGGAAGTACGCACCTTTGTAGAACTCACCTTCACATACCGCGGAAAAGATTACACCGTAAAACGGAATCCGGAGTATCTGCGCCCGAAAGACCGCGGCCAGGGGATGACAACAGAGAAGGCGAATGCAGAGCTGATTTTCCCGGACGAGCGGCAGCCGGTCACAAAAAGTACGGAAGTGACCAAGGCGGTAACGCAGCTTCTTGGATTGGATCAGCGTCAGTTCCGGCAGATTGCCATGATTGCGCAGGGCGATTTTCAGAAACTTCTCCTCGCGGGGACGGCAGACAGGAGCGAAATTTTCCGAAAAATGTTCCATACGGAAATTTATCAGGAACTGCAGAACCGGCTGCGGGATGCGGCGAAAGCGCGGTGGAAAACGTATGATGAGAAAAAACGGAGCATCAGCCAGTATCTTACGGGGATTGTCTGCCCAGAGGATGCGGTGTTTCAGAAAGAACTTGCAAAGCTGAAAAAAGAAAAATTTGACGGAGAGGTGATGCGCGGCATGGAGCTGCTGGCACTCTGCATCGAGATGGATCAGGAGCGCCTTTCCAGGCTGGAAGAGGAGCGCAGTGCACTGGGAACGCAGATGGAACAGCAGAACCGGCTGCTTGGAAAGGTAAAAGAGAGCCGGAAGCGGCAGGAGGAAAAAGCCCAGAAAGAAAAAGAACTGGAGGAGCTGATCCCGGAAGAGGCGGAGAAACGGCAGAAGAGCGAACAGGCAGACCGGGAGGCCTCTGTCTGCAAAGAACTGGAAATACAGATCCGCACAGGGCAGGAAAGCCTGGAACTGCTGCGGAAGATGAAACAGGAAAAAGAGGAACTTCTGGAACGGCGAAAGGAACTGCAGACGGCAGCGGAAGAAAAAGAAGGGCTGCGAACGGAGCAGGAACAGGCAAAAGCGCAGATTACAGAACAAAAAGAACAGGAAGAAGCACTTTCCGGAACGGAGACGCTTCTGGCACGGGCGGAGCAGAAAGAGACACAGGTACGGGAACGGCTTGAAACGATGACATCCTACCGTGAGGCGGTTCTTGCGGCGAATCAAAAGGCCGCAGTTCTGACCGAAGAGTTAAAGCATCTGCAGGAGCAGGAAAATGCGCTTTCGGTTCAGATGGAAACGACGGCGGTGCAGCTGGCAGAAAGACAGGATGCTGCCTTGCAGGAGGAAAAAAGGCGGCAGGCAGGAAAAGAATTTTCACAGCTGCTGAGAAACTGGACGGCAGCGGAGAGAGAGTGGAAGGAGAAGCAGGAGGCGTATCGAAAAAGTCTGGAAATCAGAAATGATGTGCGGGAAACATATCAGGAGATGGAAAGGCTGTTTCTGGATGCGCAGGCGGGGGTTCTGGCAGAAAATCTGACAGAGGGAACCCCGTGCCCGGTCTGTGGATCTGTGCATCATCCGGCACTGGCAAAAAAGGCGGAGCATGCACCGGATAAGGAAGCGCTGGATCAGAAAAAAGAAGAACTGCAGAAGCAGAACGAAGTGACCGCGGCATTAAGCGAAGCGGCGGGAAACTTCGGAAGACAGACGAAAGCGGCAAGGGAAGAACTGGCACGGCGGATTGCCTGGCGAGCTGCTGTTCCGGCAAGGACAGAAGAAGTACCAGTGGATCAGAAATGCCAAAAAGAACAGGAACGTCTGGCACAGCTATCAGAAGAGCAGTTTGCACAGGCTGCCAAGGAAACAGAAAAACAGCTTGCATCAGAAGAAAAGCGTCAGAAAACGCGCCGGGAAGAATATGCGGCATATGAAAAACAGCAGCAGCAGGAACAGAAGCAGCGGGAAAAACGGAAACAGGTGATGGCAGAAAAACAGGCAGAACTTGGCCGGCTGGAAGGAGAAAAACAGACGTTTTCTGTACAGCTGGAACGGAGAATCGCAGAGATCTTAAAAACTGCGGCGGAAGATCAGAAGGCCGATGCAGGACAGCTGCAGACAGCTAAAAACAAATGGGATATTTTTCGACAGGAACCGGAAAAAGAAGAGAGGCTTCAGCAGCTGCTGCTGGCGGCATTGGAATGTGAAAAAGCTCTGGAGCAGGAGAAAAATCAGGTTTCAATACGTAAAAAAGAGCTTCTTGCGAAACAAAAAGAATGGAAAGCTCTGAAACGGATCATTCAGACAGGGACAGAGCAGATGGAACAGCGGGAAAAAGCGATTCACGAAAAAGAACTGTTGGAAACAAAAGTAAGGGAAATGGAAAAAACGCTGCTGGAAAAGATCGGGGAAAAAGAAGCACAGCTTGCTGGAAAAGATGAAGCACAGCTGCGGACCAACATTTCCGAATGGAGTGCGAAAAAAGCGCAGCTGGAGCTGGCACAGCAAGAAGCCCGAAAAGCGTTCGATGAAGTAAAGAACCGTCTGACCGAAGTGCGCGCAGCCATTGCGGCAATCCGTTCCCTCGAAGAAGCTGCAGAAACAGAAAATACCCTTCCTTCCGAAACAGAACTGCAGGAAAAAATTGCAGAGCTGACAGAGCAGAAACAAAAAGTTGATCAGAAGCACAGCGAACAGTACCATGCGGCGAATACGAACCGGTCCACATATCAGGCCGTGCAGAATCAGCTGAGCCAGATGCAGGCAGTGGAAGAGGAGTACAAATGGGTACGCGCACTCGCTGATACGGCAGGCGGCACTCTTGGCGGAAAGCGGAAAATCGAACTCGAGACGTACGTTCAGATGGCCTATTTTGACCGGATTCTGCGAAAAGCCAATCTCCGTTTCCTGACCATGAGCGGCGGGCAGTATGAACTGAAACGACAGGAGGACGGTGCAAATAAAAAAGAAAAAGCCGGTCTGGATCTGAATGTCATCGATCACTATAACGGAACAGAGCGCAGTGTCCGCACACTCTCCGGCGGTGAGTCTTTCCAGGCATCGCTTTCACTGGCACTTGGCCTTTCTGATGAAATCCAGTCGTACGCGGGAGGAATCCAGCTCGATGCGATGTTTGTGGATGAGGGCTTTGGTTCGCTCGACGAGGAGTCTCTGAATCAGGCAGTCAAGGCACTGGAGGGACTTGCCGGCGGAAACTGTATGGTCGGCATTATCTCCCATGTGCCGGAATTAAAAGAACGGATCGAGAAAAAGATCGTTGTGACGAAAAACAGAAGCCGTGAAGGTGTGGGAAGCACAGCGGTGATTGAATAAAAGAAAAATCGCAGAAATGGTTTCCTAAATTTCTTGTCAGATGGCAGATGCAATGGTATAATAAGGGGCGTTGGACTTAAAAAGAAAGCGTGCAGCGAGTTACAGAACTCAATATTTTGTAGACCACCGGCCTTATGCGCCGGCTTGCAATAGAATGGAGGAAACCAATGAAAACTTCAGATTTTTACTATGATCTGCCAAAAGAACTGATTGCGCAGGATCCGCTCGAAGACCGCAGCGCCTCCCGCCTGATGCATCTGAATAAAGAAACCGGTGAATATGAGCATGGCCATTTCCGTGATATTCTGAAATACTTAAAACCGGGCGACTGCCTTGTGATCAACGATACCAAAGTAATTCCGGCGCGTCTCTACGGTTCGAAAGTCGGCACCGATGCAGCAATCGAAATCCTTCTGTTAAAAAGAAGAGAAAATGATATCTGGGAGACCCTCGTAAAACCGGGCAAAAAATGTAAGGTCGGCACGGTGATCTCCTTCGGCGACGGCATTCTGACCGGAGAGGTTGTGGATATTGTCGATGAGGGAAACCGTCTGATCCAGTTCCATTACGACGGCATTTTCGAGGAGATCCTCGACCAGCTTGGCGAGATGCCGCTGCCGCCGTATATCACACACAAACTGCAGGATAAGAACCGCTACCAGACGGTATACGCGAAACATGAGGGAAGCGCAGCCGCTCCGACCGCAGGACTGCACTTTACAAAAGAGCTTCTGCAGCAGGTGCGGGATGCCGGCGTAAAGATTGCACATGTAACCCTGCATGTCGGCCTCGGCACCTTCCGTCCGGTGAAAGTGGAGGATGTCACCCAGCATCACATGCATTCTGAGTTTTATGTGGTAGAAGAAGATCAGGCAAAACTGATCAACGATACGAAAGCAGCAGGCGGCCGTGTCATCGCAGTCGGAACAACGAGCTGCCGTACCCTGGAATCGGCAACCGGCGAGGACGGCATTTTAAAAGCCGGAAGCGGCTGGACCGAGATCTTTATCTATCCGGGCTACAGATTCAAGATGATCGACGGGCTGATCACCAATTTCCATCTGCCGGAGTCCACACTTGTGATGCTGGTATCGGCACTGGCTGGAAAAGAGCATATTATGGCAGCTTATGAAGAGGCTGTAAGAGAAAAATACCGCTTTTTCTCCTTCGGCGATGCCATGATGATTGAATAAAAAATTCGTTTATGACAAAAATACGATGCTGAAAGAAAACGACCATATAGGAACACCCGCGAAGCCCTATATGGTCGTTTTTTGTCCAGCGAATCTTCTAAATCTTTCTTTTTCCCTGCCGAAAAACAGAAGATTTTATTAAGGTTTCTGAAAACGAGCGGAACTGGGTTGTGTCAGGGAATGTTTTTGCGTATACTGATACGTGTTTGAGACAAGGGAGGACGGATTTTGAAGAGAGACGAGAGAAGAAAGTTTCCATACTATGGTATCCTGCCGCTGGTTCTGACTCTGACAGCGAATTTTATCGCTTATTTTGGAACGCGGCTGTTTACCAGTTCGTGGAAACATTACAATATAGAAACGGTGCTGGACCAGCAGATCCCGGTGATCCCGTGGACGATCGTGATTTATTTTGGCTGTTATCTGGTCTGGATTGTAAATTATCTGATTGCCGCAAGCAGAGAGAAAGAATTTGTCTGGCGGTTCTTTGCAGCAGATGTTCTGGCGCGGCTTGTCTGTATGGCATTTTATCTGCTGCTGCCGACAACGAACGTAAGGCCGTCGATCCCGGAACAGGGATTCTGGAATCAGATGCTTGCCTTGCTCTACCAGATGGATGCGGCGGACAATTTGTTCCCATCGATTCACTGCCTGAACAGCTGGTTCTGCTATATCGCAGTCCGCGGCAGAAGGGAGATTCCGCGCTGGTATCAGCGGTTCTCTTTCTGGGCGGCACTTGCCGTGTTTGTTTCTACGCTGACAACAAAGCAGCATGTGATTGCAGATGTGATTGGCGGAGCGCTTCTGGCAGAAGTGACGTGGCAGATCGCGGGACGCACGCATCTTGGTGCATGGTATGGAATGATATTGGAACGAAGGAGGTGGAAACGCCGTGCAGAGTAAGAAAAAAATGATCGTGAATACTGTTTTTCTCGTTGTGATTTTTGCGTTGACGATATACGGTGTTTTCCACGGCGAAGACCTTGGGGCAATGATGGAAGCAATGCGGCGCGCAGACGTGCGGTGGCTGCTGCCGGGACTGTTCTGTGTCGTGTTTTTTATCTGGGGAGAATCGATCATCATCTGGTACATGATGCATTCCTTTCAGATTCCGGTGAAGAAGCGGACATGTTTTCTGTTTTCTTCCGTCGGATTCTTTTTCAGCTGTATCACACCGTCCGCAAGCGGCGGCCAGCCGATGCAGCTCTACTATATGAAAAAAGAGAAAATATCACTTCCGGTATCAACGGTGATTCTGATGATCGTCACGATCACCTACAAAGCGGTACTGGTCGTGGTGGGACTTGGGCTTGTTCTGTTCGGACAGGGCTTCCTGCACCGGTATCTGACGGAAATCCTTCCGGTTTTCTATCTGGGAATCGGTCTGAATGTCTTCTGTATCACAGCCATGCTTATTCTAGTTTTTCATCCGGCGCTTGCGCGGACGATTCTGGTTTTTGGACTGAAAATCGTGGAAAAACTGCATTTGACGAAACGAAAAGAAAGCCGCCTGAAAAAACTGGAAGCTTCCATGGAAGTCTACCAGAATACGGCAGCGTATCTTGGCACCCACAAAATGGTGCTGGTCAATGTCCTTGCGATTACCTTTGCACAGAGGTTTGCTTTATTTGCAGCAACATGGTTTGTATACCGCGCCTTCCATCTATCAGGCATTTCCTTTATCACCATTGTGCTGCTGCAGGCGGTTATTTCCGTATCGGTTGACATGCTGCCGCTTCCGGGAGGAATGGGAATCAGCGAGACACTGTTCCTGAAAATTTTTCCGCCGGTCTTTGGAAGCACGCTGCTTCTTCCGGCAATGGTGCTTTCCAGAGGGCTCGGCTACTACGGGGAGCTGCTGGTGAGTGCAGTCTTTACCATCGTCGCACAGCTTACGATCGGGAATACGAAAAGAGAAAAAAGAGGGGGAACTACATATGATAGGGTTCTATGATTATACCGTAATATTAACATATATCAGCTTTGCATCGTCCATCAGCGGCATTTTTCTTGCAACGCGGGGACACTTTAACTGGGCGATTTTTTGTCTTGCTTTTTCCGGACTATGCGATATGTTCGATGGAAAAATTGCGCGGACGAAGAAAAACAGGACCGAAGATGAAAAGCGGTTCGGCATTCAGATCGATTCGCTCTGCGATGTGGTCTGTTTCGGCGTCTTTCCGATCGTGCTCTGCTATGAGCTTGGCATGACACATTTTTACAGCATTCCGATTCTTATTTTCTACGGTCTTGCGGGCGTGATCCGTCTGGGATATTTTAACGTGATGGAAGAGAAGCGTCAGAATGAAACTTCGGAGAACCGGAAATATTACCAGGGACTGCCGATTACCTCGATGTCAGTAGCTCTGCCGCTGCTGTTCGTCTTTGCGCCGCTCTGCCGCGGATACTTTCTGATCTGGCTGCATCTGCTGGTGCTGGCGGTCGGCGTTCTGTTTATCACAGATTTCCGCTTCCGCAAGCCGACGAATAAAGAGCTTGCTGTGCTGGTAGCGGTCGTTGGAGCGGCTGTGCTCCGCGGACTTCTGATCTGGAAGGGAGGAAGAACGATTTGAGACTCTGCGCTTGTCCTTACCGAAAACAGGGGAAAAATCATCCAAAGCTTGATCTGATCCGCGAGGAAAATGATCTGCAGGACCGTTTTCTGCACATGATGTACAGCCATGCCGCCGGAAGAGCCGCGATGCAGCCGCTGGTTCAGCCGATTGTATCACGTGCGGCAGGCCGCTTTCTGGACAGCCGCTGGTCGGTGCCGCTGATTGCACCGTTTGTAAAGAAAAATCGTATTTCGATGAAGGAATGCACCGCAAAGCAGTTTATCTCGTTCAATGATTTCTTTGTGCGGAAGCTGAAAATGGATGCACGTCCGTTTTCCAATGCGCCGCAGGATTTTATCAGCCCGTGTGATGCGCGGCTTACGGTTTATCCGATTCATGAGAACGGGAAGTTTGAGATCAAGAACACAGAATATACGCTGGAACAGCTTCTGCGCGACCGGAAGCTGGCAAAACGGTATGAGGGCGGAACGTTATTTCTGTTCCGGCTTTCCGTGGACGATTATCACCGGTATCTCTTTGTGGATGACGGCGTCTGCTCGACGGAACGGCGGATTGAGGGTGTGCTCCACACGGTCAATCCGGCGGCGAATGATTTCTGCCCGATCTATAAAGAAAATACGAGAACCTACACGCTGCTGCAGTCCGCAAATTTCGGCACACTGCTGCAGATGGAGGTCGGCGCGATGATGGTCGGAAAGATTGTCAATGAAAATGCCGGAGCGGCGAGACGTGTACAGCGCGGCGAAGAGAAAGGCTATTTTGCCTTCGGTGGTTCGACAGTGATCGTTCTGGCACAGAAGGGAAGCGCAGTGCCGGAAAAACGGATCTGGAATTATTCGCGGCTTGGAATCGAGACGCGGGTACGGCAGGGAGAAACAGTTGGAATGGCCGGAAGAACAGGGTAAAAGCAAAAAAAATGGATTGTGAGGAAATGATCTTCACAATCCATTTTTGTTTAAACGTTTTTTATGCCTGCAGCCGTGCCAGATCCTGGTAGAACGTCGGATACGAGATATCCACACAGCCGGCGCGCAGGATTTCCGTCGGTGTCTCTGCGGCAAGCGATGCGATTGCAAACGACATCGCAATGCGGTGGTCGAGGCGGCTGTCGATCTGGGCGCCGTGGAACGGTTTTCCGCCCTCAATGATCATGCCGTCGTCCGTGCCTTCCAGGGAAACACCCATCGCGGTGAGTTCGTTTACCATGATATCAAGACGGTTCGATTCTTTGACTTTCAGCTCCTCCGCATTCCGGATCACGGTTGTACCGTTCGCTGTGGCGGCAAGAACCGCGATGATCGGGATTTCATCGATCAGGGTCGGGATCAGTTCGCCCTCGATGACAGTGCCGGAAAGAGACGGCGTATAGCGCACGAGAAGGTCTGCAACCGGTTCTCCGCCGGAGTTCTGCTCATTCAGAAGTGTGATGTCAGCACCCATGGCGCGGCAGACGCGGAGCATACCGTCGCGGGTCGGATTGATGCCGACATTTTTCAGGAGCACCTCAGAGCCTGGAACTATCAGCGCGGCGGCGATGAAGTAGGCGGCGGAGGAAATATCTCCCGGCACACGGACGAGATTTCCATGGAGATCCGGGTCCGGCAGAACCGATGCGGTCAGCCCTTCGGAGGCAACGTCGGCGCCGAAGAATTTCAGCATCAGTTCCGTATGGTTTCTGGAAAGAGCCGGTTCGGTAACGCTTGTTTTTCCGTCAGCATACAGTCCGGCAAGCAGGACACACGATTTGACCTGTGCGGATGCGACCGGCGAAAGATAGGAGATGGCGTGGAGCGGATGGCCGTTGATCGCAAGCGGCGCACAGCCGTTTTCCGGAATACTGCGGATGGAAGCGCCCATCTGGGTCAGCGGATTGATGATGCGTCCCATCGGCCGTTTCTGAATGGAAGCGTCACCGGTCAGTGTACTGGAAAAGTTCTGGCCGGCAAGAATGCCGGAGATCAGGCGTGTCGTTGTTCCGCTGTTTCCGCAGTCGAGAACGGCAGACGGAGCCGAAAGCCCGTGCAGGCCTTTTCCATGAACGAGGATGCGCTCCGGCGTGTTCTCTATCTCAATGCCCATACTGCGGAAGCAGGAGATGGTGGAGAGACAGTCGGCACCCTGTAAAAAGTTTGTGACTTCTGTGGTTCCCTCTGAAATGGCACCGAACATGACGGCGCGGTGGGAAATGGATTTATCGCCCGGCACGGAGATTTCTCCGCGCAGAGGGCGTACTGCTTTCTGGAACTGCATAACGTAACTTCCTCCTGTCAAAATATACGCACTTTTAATTGCGGATATGGATGGTATAACCATGGTCTTTTAAGACCTTCCGGGCAAGAATGCCTGCCTGCTCTTCATAAAATTCAATGCGGAGAGCGCCCTCTTCGAACTCGCGGTTATGCGTAATGCCGATATTTTTAATACTGATCTGGTTGATGGCAAGAATCGTTGTAACGGCTGCAATTCCGCCAGCTTCATCGAGCAGGTCACAGTAAACGACGTATTCTTTCTTCGTTGGTCCATAGGAAGAATCTTCCATGGAATTCCGGTATTCGCGGGAACTCTCAAACATATTGTAGAGCTCGTGGCCTTTTTTGTTGTCAACCAGGTATTTTGCCTGGACGAGAAGGCGGATATAGGAATCCAGCACATTCGAGAGCTGCTTCTGGTTTGAGAGACAGATCTGCTGCCATACCTCCGGGGAGGAAGAAGCGATGCGGGTGATGTCCTTGAAGCCGCCTGCAGCAACGGTTTTCATCTGCTCTTCCGGTGTGTCCAGGGATGCGAGTGCATTGACCAGGGTAGCGGCAACGATATGCGGCAGATGGCTGACACCTGCGGTGATGTAGTCGTGCTCTTCGTATGTTAAAACCATCGGGATCGCCTTTAAGGACTGGACAAGATCAACGAAAGCGGAAACTGCCGCGATCTCAACGTCTGGTCCAGGTGTAATCATATAGTATGCATTTTCCAGCAGGTAATCGGTGGCACTGGAATATCCTGTCTTTTCGGAGCCTGCCATCGGATGGCCGCCGATAAACTGGTGCGTCATGCCGAGGGTCTCAACCGCCTGATGGATTTCTCCTTTTACACTTCCGACGTCTGTGATGATACAGCCCGGTTTTGCGATGCCTTTCACGAACGGAAGATAGGAGATGTTGGTGCTGACAGGAGCACATAAGAAGATATAGTCACAGTCGGCAAAGCGGTCGTCCCGTTCTTCCAGCGCGATATCAATCACGCCCTCCTGAATTGCCTCTTCGATCGTCGCTTTGGTGCGGCAGTAGGCCATCAGTTTATACTCCGGGTGAACCTTTCTGAGGGTTTTTGCAATGGAGCCGCCGATGAGGCCAAGGCCGATAAAGCCGATGCAGATTTTTTCGGATGTATCACACATAATTCAAGTAGTCCTTTCTGACATTTTTCGTAGGTAAATCGTATAAAAGACATTGTAAAGCATCTGAAATCAAATGTCAAAGATTTCTTGCTTTAAAGTGACAAAGCATTTTTGGAAGGCAGCAATTTTGCTTGTTTTGCAAAATCCGGCAGATTCCACAGAAAAGCCAGACAGAAAAGCGGAAGAAAGGCAGAATAACCAGCTAAAATACATATAAAATTTAAAAATTCAGAAATATATTGTGAAATATGAATAATATACTTGCAAAAAAGAAAAAACTTTAGTAGAATAGTGACTATGATAAGAGGAACGGAAGACGTGAATCTTGATAAAAAGCAGAAAGGCGAACAGGAGCGGCCTTACAATCTGCAAATTTACTTACATGGGAGGTATTACATATGGACGTTTTTAGAACTGACCGAATCAGAAATGTGGTGCTGCTGGGACACAGCGGTTCCGGAAAGACAAGTCTGACCGAAGCTATGGCTTATCTTTCCGGTATGACAAGCCGTCTCGGAAAAGTGACAGACGGAAATACCGTCAGCGATTTTGACAAAGAAGAAATCAAGCGCAAATGCTCGATTTCCACAACGCTTGTCCCGGTCGTATGGGGAAAGAATAAGATCAATGTTCTGGATACTCCTGGAATGTTTGATTTCGTAGGAGAAGCACAGGAAGCCGCTTCCGCAGCAGATGCCGCTGTAATCGTAGTATCCGGAAAAGCCGGCGTGCAGGTCGGAACCCAGAAAGCATGGGAACTCTGCGAGAAATACAATCTTCCGCGTATGATCTTCGTAACGGAAATGGATCAGGACGATGTCAGCTACCGTCAGGTAGTGGAGCAGCTCACCGAACTGTACGGAAAACGAATCGCACCGCTTCATATGCCTCTGCGTGAGGATGGTAAATTTGTAGGATATATCAACATCGTAAAGAACAAAGGCCGCCGATATATCGAAAAAGATAAAAAAGAAGAATGCCCGATTCCGGATTACTCCGTAGAATATCTGGAGAAGTACCGTGAAACCCTGATGGAATCCGTGGCAGAAACAAGTGAAGAGTTTATGGACCGCTACTTTGGCGGAGAAGAGTTCTCGGTAGCAGAGATTTCCGCAGCGCTTGCCATGAACGTAGGAGACGGCACCATCGTTCCGGTATGCATGGGCTCTCCGGTCAATCTGCAGGGCGTATCGAACCTTCTTGATGATATCTGCGGATACTTCCCGGATCCGTCCACCCGTCCGTGTGCCGGCATCAACCTCGACACGAACGAGATTTTCGAGGCAAATTACGATTTCGCAAAACCGAAGAGCGCGACCATTTTCAAGACGATCGTGGATCCGTTCCTTGGAAAATATTCGATGATCAAGGTTTGCTCCGGTGTCATCAAGAGCGACGATGTACTCTATAATGTAGATCAGGAATCCGAAGAAAAACTGAATAAACTGTATGTCCTCGAAGGCTCCAAACCGATCGAAGTACCGGAGCTGCACGCAGGAGATATCGGTGCTATCGCAAAACTCGGCGATGCAAAAACCGGTGATTCCCTTGCGACAAAGAACAATCAGGTCCGCTACGGAAAACCGGATGTTTCCACTCCGTACACCGCAAAACGATATAAACCGAAGAACAAAGCCGATGTAGATAAGATTTCCCAGGCATTTGCAAAGATGATGCAGGAAGACCTGACGATGAAAGCAGTCAACGATTCTGCAAACCATCAGACGCTGCTGTACGGCATGGGCGACCAGCACATCGATATTATCGTAAGCAAACTGCTGGAACGCTACAAAGTAGAAGTAGAGCTGTCACGTCCGAAGGTAGCCTTCCGCGAGACGATCCGCAAGAATTCGGATGTAGAAGCAAAATACAAAAAACAGTCCGGCGGCCACGGTCAGTACGGTCATGTAAAGATGCGCTTCTCCGCTTCCGGTGATCTCGAAAAACCATACGTTTTCGAGCAGGAAGTTGTCGGCGGCGCTGTTCCGAAGAACTACTTCCCGGCTGTTGAAAAAGGTATCCAGGAAGCTGTACAGAAAGGCCCTCTGGCTGCTTATCCGGTAGTCGGCGTGAAAGCCGTTCTGTATGATGGTTCTTATCATCCGGTAGACTCCTCCGAGATGGCATTCAAGACCGCAGCGATCCAGGCATTCAAGAAAGGCTTTATGGAAGCATCTCCGGTTCTCCTTGAGCCGATCGTTTCGATGAAGATCACCGTAGACGATAAATACACCGGCGATATCATGGGCGACCTCAACAAACGCCGCGGCCGTGTACTCGGCATGAACCCGGATCACAAGGGCCATACCATTATTGAGGCCGATGTTCCGGAGCTTGAGATCTACGGATACGGCACAACGCTCCGCTCCATGACAGGCGGAAGCGGTGATTTCTCCTATGAGTTTGCAAGATATGAGCAGGCTCCGTCCGATATCCAGGCAAAAGAGATTGAGGAAAGAGCTTCGAAGGTTGAAAAAGCAGAAGAATAAAGTTTTATAAAATAGTGTGATAAAACAGAGAAAATCCGGTTTCGGGAGCAGAATTCGCCCGTAAACCGGATTTTTCTGCGGTTTTTGAAGAAAAACGGAGGATATAGGAAAAAATAAATTGTAAAAACAGGGAAAGAGTGATAGAATACAGCTATATGTTCAAATGTGCATGCTGTCCCACTCGGCAGTGTGAGAAAAAAGAACTTTGAACTTGAACATGCAGGAGGTTACCCATGAGTAAAAGATATGAGCCACAGAACATTGAGAAAAAGTGGCAGAAGATCTGGCAGGACGAGAAAGCCTTTGCCGCCACAGATGATTATACAAAGCCAAAATACTATGCACTCGTTGAGTTTCCGTATCCGTCAGGACAGGGACTTCACGTGGGCCATCCGCGTCCGTACACCGCACTGGATATCGTAGCCAGAAAGCGCAGAATGCAGGGCTACAACGTACTGTATCCGATGGGATGGGATGCATTTGGTCTTCCGACTGAGAACTATGCGATCAAGAACCACATCCATCCGAAGATCGTTACCAAAAACAACGTACATCACTTCAAAGATCAGCTTCAGTCCCTTGGATATTCCTTTGACTGGGACAGAGAGATCAACACCACCGATCCGGAGTACTATCACTGGACCCAGTGGATCTTCCTCAAACTCTTCAAAGCAGGTCTTGCTTACAAGAAAGAAATGCCGATCAACTGGTGTACTTCCTGTAAGGTAGGTCTTGCAAACGAGGAAGTTGTAAACGGCGTGTGCGAGCGCTGCGGAAGCCCGGTTGTCCGCAAAGTAAAGAGCGAGTGGATGCTGAAGATCACCGAGTATGCAGACAAGCTGATCGATGGTCTGGACGGCGTTGACTATATTGAGCGTGTCAAAACTTCCCAGAAAAACTGGATCGGACGTTCCCACGGAGCAGAGGTTGATTTCTCCCTGAAAGATAAACCGGAGAAGCTGACCATCTACACCACACGCCCGGATACCCTGTTCGGTGTTACGTACATGGTACTCTCCCCGGAGCATCCGTACATCGACCAGTACAAAGATGAGATCAAGAACTGGGATGAGGTCTGCGCATACCGTGAGATGGCAGCCAGAAAATCTGACTTTGAGCGTTCCGAGCTTGCAAAAGACAAGACCGGTGTCATGATCGACGGACTTTCCGCAGTCAACCCGGTTAATGGAAAAGAGATCCCGATCTGGATTTCCGATTATGTACTGATGAGCTACGGCACCGGCGCCATCATGGCAGTGCCGGCACACGATGAGCGTGACTGGGAGTTCGCAAAGAAATTCAACATGCCGATCATCGAGGTTGTTGCAGGCGGCGACGTACAGAACGAAGTTTACACCGACGTTGCAGAGGGAACTCTTGTCAACTCCGGTTTCCTGAACGGACTTTCCGTTGCGGAAGCAAAAAAGAAAATTCTTGAGTGGCTCGAAGAGAACCACGTTGGAAAAGCAAAAACAAACTATAAGCTGCGTGACTGGGTATTCTCCCGTCAGCGTTACTGGGGTGAGCCGATTCCGATCGTACACTGCGACAAATGCGGTTACGTTCCGGTTCCGGAAGAATCTCTTCCGCTGGAGCTGCCGGATGTAGAGAGCTACATGCCGACCGATAACGGTGAGTCTCCGCTGGCTGCCATGACAGACTGGGTCAACACCACCTGCCCGTGCTGCGGCGGACCTGCAAAACGTGAGACCGATACCATGCCGCAGTGGGCTGGTTCTTCCTGGTATTACATCCGTTATACCGATCCGAAGAACAAAGAAGCTCTGGCAAGCAAAGAAGCTATGAAATACTGGCTGCCGGTTGACTGGTACAACGGAGGAATGGAGCACACAACCCTTCACCTTCTGTATTCCCGTTTCTGGCATAAATTCCTGTACGATCAGGGCGTAGTTACCTGCCCGGAACCGTATCAGAAACGTACTTCCCACGGAATGATCCTCGGCGAGAACGGTGAGAAGATGAGTAAATCCCGCGGAAACGTTGTCAACCCGGATGATATCGTAGCTGAGTTCGGTGCAGATACCCTGCGTACGTATGAGATGTTCATCGGTGCCTTCGACTTAAGTGCATCCTGGTCTCAGGAAGGCGTAAAAGGATGCCGTCGTTTCCTCGAGCGTGTATGGAAACTGCAGGACAGCCTGGTAGACGGAGATTCCTACTCCAAAGAGCTGGAGTCCAAAATGCACCAGACCATCAAGAAAGTATCCAGCGACTATGAGTCCCTGAAATACAACACAGCGATCGCAGCCATGATGACCCTGGTCAACGAGTTCTACAAAGCCGGAAAAGTAACGAGAAAAGAGTTCGAAACCCTTCTGATCCTGCTGAATCCGGTTGCACCGCATATGACCGAGGAACTGTGGGCAGACCTTGGATACGAAGGCCGTCTGTACCAGACCGCATGGCCGGAGTTTAACGAGGAGAAGACCGTAGAGGCAGTAGCCGAGATCGCTGTTCAGATCAACGGCAAAATGCGCGGAACGATCAAAATCGCCAAAGATGCAGATAAAGAGACCGCAATCGCCGCTGCAAAAGAGGCAGTTGCAGACAAACTGACCGGAAACATCGTAAAAGAAATTTACGTACCGGGAAGAATTGTGAATATCGTTCAGAAATAATAATTATATAAGCTGAAGAAAGGAGGCTGATTCTTGGAAAAAGAGTCAGTCTCCTTTTGCATAAATATTGCTGTTTAGCAAGGAGGGATACAAAATGGATCTTGAAACAATCAGACAGGAAGCGCGTGCCGTTGCAGAGGAGCTGATTACGACGGCGCAGATGAAACCGGGACAGATTCTGGTAGTGGGATGTTCTTCGAGTGAAATTCACAACAGTAAGCTCGGAACGGATTCCAGCCAGGAGATCGGGCAGGCGGTGTTTGAGGCGCTGTATGCGTGTACGAAGGAGCACGGGCTGTATCTGGCGGCGCAGTGCTGTGAGCATCTGAACCGCGCGGTTGTTCTGGAGCGTGCGGCGGCAGAAAAATACGGTTACGAGCCGGTCTGCGCGGTACCGTGGCTGCATGGCGGCGGATCGTTTGCGATGGCGGCATACTATGGATTGGAGGACGCTGTCACCGTAGAGCGTGTGCAGGCGCATGCAGGTATTGATATCGGTGATGTGCTGATCGGCATGCAGCTGAAGGCAGTAGCCGTTCCGGTCCGGGTATCACAGAAAACCATCGGAGATGCGCATGTTGTCTGCGCGCGGACAAGACCGAAATACATCGGCGGCGAGCGGACGCATTACGCGGAAGACCCCGAGATGAGAAAGTAAGAAACTGTGATTGGTAAATCAAAAAATGCCGTACAGGCGGAGAAAAAACTTCCAACGCTGTACGGCATTTTTGATGTTCGGTTTTACATTTTATTTCGCTTTTCTCGCTTCCCGTTTCCGCAGGAAGAAAATTTTCTGCTTCCGGTAAAAAGAGGAAATGGAATCCACGAGGATGCTCAAATATCGCAGAACCGGCTCTGTTGCGACAGAGAATACGACCAGCAGCATGATACATTTTCTGGACATATCCGAGATGGCAAACAGCTGATTTAGATAGGTGCTGCAGAAGATAAAGGCGACGATCGAGCCGATCAGGATCGTCCAGCGCATCCAGTTGAGCGGCTTGCTGATCCGGTAGAGAATCATAAAACCGACAATGGCGAGCAGCACGGTGGCGGCGGTCGAAATATCTTCCGAGCCGACCGCAAATTCCTGGCCGAAGACGACGAGTGTTGCGACCATCAAAAAGTCGGTCAGCGCCGCGGGCAGGGCCCGTGTCAGAATGTTCGTGATAAAGTGGCCCTCGATCCGGTTTTTGTTCGGCATCAGCGAGAGCAGGAAGCCTGGAATACCGATCGTAAACATACTGATCAGCGAGATCTGGGACGGCTCCAGCGGATACGTCACCATCGAGATCAGTGAGAAGATGGACAGCAGGAACGAGAAAATGTTCTTTACCAGGAACAGCGTTCCCGAGCGCTGCAGGTTGTTGACAACGCGGCGGCCTTCCAGTACGACAGAAGGCATCTTCGAAAAGTCGTTGTCCAGCAGAACGAGCTGTGCAGCCTGTGCGGCAGCGTCACTTCCGGATGCCATCGCAACGGAGCAGTCGGCATCCTTTAATGCGAGCACATCGTTGACACCATCGCCGGTCATCGCAACGGTCTTGCCGTTTTTCTTTAAAGCCTGGACAAACTGGCGTTTCTGGTCTGGTGTGACACGGCCGAACACGGTGTATTTCAGGATTGCTTCTTCGAGCTCTTCCGGTGTCTTTAGAGTGGAAGCATCAATATAATCCTCTGCGTGTGCAATCCCTGCCTGGCGGGCAACCTCAGATACCGTTACCGGAGTATCACCGGAGATGACCTTGACATGGACACCCTGATCTTCGAAATAGCGGAACGTTTCCGGTGCTTCTTTTCGGATCGGATTGGAGAGAAGCACGTAGCCAAGCGGTGTGACACGGCCGGAGAGTGCTTTTCCATCCGGTACAGTTTCGGATGTGCCGAAGACGAGGAGACGGAATCCCTTTGAGGTATACGCTTCAATTTCACTCTGATAGCGTGCAAAATCATCGCGGAGAACGAACTCCGGGGCACCGAGCACGTAGGAGACATCCGAAAATGTCACACTGGAATACTTGAATTCCGAGGAGAACGAAGTCATCGAAACGGCAGTTCTGCCGTTGTTGTCTTTAAAATATTCTTTCAGTGCCGCCATAGTAATGTTGTCGTTTGACATGGCAGATGCGAAATCACCGACCGCAAGGGAAAGCTCTTCTTTCTGCGGTGCGGGAGCATTTTCGCCGGATTCTGTATCAGGGACTGAACTGGAGCCGACCAGAATCAGATCATGTACTTTCATATTTGTCTCGGTGATGGTTCCCGTCTTATCGACACAGAGCACGTTGACGCGAGCCAGCGTCTCGATACATTTCATATCATGCACGAGAACCTTCTGCGAAGCCAGCCGCATAACGCTGACGGCAAGGGCAACGCTCGCAAGCAGGTAAAGACCTTCTGGGATCATGCCGAGTACGGCGGCCACCATCGAGGTAATGCTCTCACGGAACGTTTCGTGGGAGACGAAAAACTGCTGGCCGAAGAGCAGAAGACCGATCGGAATGATCAGAATGCCGACAAACTTTACCAGCTTGTTGAGGGAGCGGATCATCTCGGACTGTTCGCCCTCTTTCATGGCCTTTGCCTCGAGGGTCAGACGGGAAATGTAGGAATCTTCACCGACCTGGGTCAGACGGCTCTTGCAGCTTCCGGAGACGATAAAACTTCCGGACATCAGCTCGTCGCCCGGGCGCTTGGTAATCTCATCGGATTCACCGGTAAGCAGCGATTCGTTGACCTGTACCTCACCTTCAAGCACGACGGCATCAGCGCAGATCTGTTTTCCTGCGGTAAATACAACAATATCATCGAGTACGAGATCCTCCGCGGCGAGTGTTACCTCAGCCCCGTCACGGATCGCAGCAGCCTTCGGCGCGTTTAAAACAGACAGCTTTTCCAGCGTCTTTTTCGCCTTGATCTCCTGTACAATACCGATCAGCGTGTTCGCGATGATGACCGGCAGAAACGTAAGATCCCGGAACGAACCGGCAAGGATCAGAAAGATGGCAATAATCAGAAAAATCAGGTTGAAATACGTACAGACATTGCTCTTTACGATCTCGGCCGTTGTCTTGGACGGAGGTTCCACCGCGCGGTTGGTCCAGCCGTTCTCGCGGTACTCGGCAACCTGCTCGGCGGAAAGACCTTCGGAAGGGTCTGCCTCATAGCGCGTCGTTGGAACACGGCGGTGAATGATTTCGGGAATTGTTTTGTTCATAACAGTTATATTCCTCTCCGGCTGTCCTGATAAAGAAGAGACAGCCTCACTGTGGGTTGTTTGAAAAAGATCACGTCTGGAATCTTTTTCCATACTAAGAAGTATACCATAGAGCATCGAAAAAGAAATGAAGGAAGTATTAAATTTTACGAAAAAAAGACTTTTCGCAAAGAGGAACAGATAGGAATATGCGAAAAGTCTTTTGTGTTCTGAATTTAGTCCTGTACTTCCTGAAGATTGCGGATGTTCGGTTCCGCCATCATGGAGTAATTGGTGTAATAAACAACGAAGCCCGGTTTGCTTCCGTTCGGTTTGCGCAGGTTTTTCTTTAAGGTGTAGTCGATTTCCACCTTCGGTGCCTGTCTGCCTTTCGAGTAATAGGCGGCGAGAGCAGCGGCCTCTTCGTAGACGGAATCCGGCAGCTCTTTACCGTTCGTCTTTACGATGACATGGCTGCCCGGCTGGCCTTTCGCGTGGAACCACCAGTCGTTGCCGGAGGCGAATTTAAACGAAAGTTCCTCGTTCTGGAAGTTGTTCTTGCCGACATAAATGTCAAAGCCCTCGGAGGAGCGGTAGTGGAACGGATGGGAGGTGATTTTCTGCTTTTTCCCTGCCGGTCCCTTGCGGCGGATGTAGCCGTACTCGATCAGCTCTTCTTTTAACTGCACCAGATCCGCCTCATCGAGCGCAATATCAAGCGCCGTGCTGATGGATTCGAGATGGTCGATTTCCTCTTTCGTCTCGACAAGAAGTTCCTCGAGTGCCTCACGGGTCCGCTTCAGCTTTCCGTAGCGGTCGAAGTATTTTTTCGCATTTTCGCCGGCAGAGAGCGTTCCGTCGAGCGGAATCGTGATTTCCTCGCCGTTATAGTAATTGACGGCTTTCAGCGAAGTATCGCCCGGCTGGCAGCTGTAGCCGTACGTATTTAAAAGCTCACCGTAAATCCGGTATTTTTCCCGCTTGTCGGTGTCTTTTAACTGTTTCTGCTGCAGGTCGTATTTTTTGACATTCCGTTCGAGTGCGGTATTGACGACACGGCGCAGATCGGAAGATTTCTGACGGATGCGGGTGATGCGGTTTTTCATGGCATAGTATGTTTCCAGTACACCGGAGATCGAATCGTATGTTTCCTCCCGCAAATCCTGATACTGCGTCAGTTTCAGTGCGGAAAATTCTTTCGGCTCATCGCCCTGGTATACGATGTTCGGCGTAAATGCGCCGTTTTTGATATCTTCAATCAGATAAGAGAAGGTGCGGAACAGATGAAGCTTCGCATTTTCTTCGAGTGCATTGACCGCAAATCCGCCGTCGATGCCGGCGCGGCAGCAGACTTCCTCCGCCATCAGCGGGCTGAAGCCGGTAAGGGAAGTGTAGATTGCCTTTGCGGCAGCCATCGGTTTCGTGCAGACGAAATCGAAAAATTCTTCTTCTGTGATCGTGAGCGGATCTTTCTTATCCTGCGTGTGCGGAATGAACCAGGTGCGGCCCGGAAGAACCTCACGGACAGAACTCATGTTGGCGGAAATATGTTTGATACTGTCAAGGATCGTATTGTCCTCCTGACAGAAGATCAGGTTGCTGTGTTTTCCCATGATCTCCACAATCAGCTTCTTGCGGCAGATATCGCCGAGTTCGTTCAAATGCTCGAGCTCAAAAACAAGAATACGCTCGAGTCCCGGCTGGGTAACGGAGAGAATGCGGGCGCTGCCGATGTGTTTGCGGAGCAGCATACAGAAATTCGGTGCGGTCATCGGACCGGGCTTATTGTTGTCCGTCAGGTAGATCAGCGGAAGCGATGCACTTGCCGAGAGGAGAAGACGGTAAACGGTACGGTTGTTTTTTATTGTAATCATCAGCTCGTCGTTTTCCGGCTGTGCGATCTTGTTGATCTTTCCGCCGACGATGGTCTGATTCAGTTCCTGTGCAATATTTGCAATGGTAATTCCATCAAAAGCCATAGAAAAATCTCCTTTGTTTGAAATTCTAGTATTTTCATTATAATACAGAAAAAAAGATTTGACTAGGCTTTCTGAATGAATTATAATAAATCCGTATGGGTAGATGTATTTTCTGAAAAAGACTTCAGAAGGTACAGGAAAGGACGGATTGTGGCAAAACTGATCAACATCGGATTCGGCAATGTCGTAAATTCGGATAAAATAATAGCAGTGGTGAGTCCCGAGGCGGCGCCCGTCAAGCGTATGGTGCAGCGTGCAAAGGAAAGCAACCGCATCATCGATGCGACGCAGGGAAGACGCACGAAAGCAGTGCTCATCACCGGAGAAGAATTTATCATCCTTTCGGCTTTGCAGCCGGAAACGATCAGCCGCAGATTCAACGGCGGCTGGGAAACAGAAAAAGAGCGAGGGGAATCTGAAAATGAGTAGAGGAATACTTACTGTAGTATCCGGTTTTTCCGGAGCAGGAAAAGGAACACTGATGAAACGCCTGATGGAGGAGTACGACAACTATGCGCTGTCAATCTCCGTCACCACAAGAGACCCGCGTCCGGGCGAGGAAGACGGCGTATCGTACTTTTTCCGTACAGAAGAAGAGTTTGACCGCATGGTAGAAGAGGATGCCTTCCTCGAGTATGCGCGTTACGTAAAACATTCCTACGGAACGCCGAAGGCATACGTAGAGGAACAGCTGGATGCCGGAAAAGATGTTCTGCTTGAGATTGAAATCCAGGGAGCACTTCAGGTCAAGGAAAAACGTCCGGACACCCTTCTTGTGTTCATCACACCGCCGACTGCCGAGGAGCTGGAACGACGCCTCCGGGGACGCGGAACGGAAACAGAAGAAGTCATCAAAGGCAGAATGGAGCGTGCAAAAGAGGAAGCACAGGGCATGGACCAGTACGATTATGTCCTGATCAACGACGACCTCGAAACCTGCGTAAAACAGATGCATGAGACCATTCAGAGCCAGCATTTCATGAGCAGCAACCAGAAAGACTTTATCGAACAGATGAAAAAAAGTCTGGAAAAATAGAAAGGAGCATTTATTATGATTCATCCATCTTATCAGGAACTGATTGCAACTATTAACGAGGGCCAGGATCTGGATGAGGCACCGGTTGTCAGCAGCCGTTACTCTCTGGTACTTGCAACAAGCAAACGTGCAAGACAGATCATCGGCGGAGCTGAACCGCTTGTAAAAGTGAAAAAAGGCATGAAACCGCTCTCCATCGCCGTAGAGGAGATGTACAAAGGAGAGGTTACAATCCTTCCGGAATCTGAAGTTGAAGCGGAAGAGGAAACAAAAGAGGAGCCAGTAATTGAATAATATGAAAATTCTGTTTATTTCCCTTGGATGCGATAAAAACCTGGTAGATTCCGAGCATATGCTGGGTCTTCTGGTAGAGCATGGTTTCGAGATCACCGATTCCGAGGAAGATGCAGAGGTTATCGTGATAAACACATGCTGCTTTATCCACGACGCCAAAGAAGAAAGCATTCAAAATATTCTTGAAATGGCGAAGTACCGTACAGCGGGAAGCTGTAAGGTTCTTCTGGTAACGGGCTGTATGGCAGAGCGCTACCGCGATGAAATCATTGAGGAGATTCCGGAGGTTGACGCCGTACTTGGAACGAACAGCTATGACAAAATCCTGGATGCCATTCAGGATGTCCTCGGCGGCGACCGCTTCCAGGAGTATGCCGATCTGAAAGGACTGCCGAAAATTGATGCACAGCGCGTTGTAACGACAGGAGGCCATTACGAATATCTGAAAATCGCAGAGGGCTGTGACAAGCACTGTACCTACTGTATCATTCCAAAATTGCGCGGACCGTACCGCTCTGTTCCGATGGAGGAGCTGGTGGCAGAAGCGAAGACGATGGCAGAACAGGGTGTCAAGGAGCTCGTTCTCGTTGCACAGGAGACGACCATTTACGGTATCGACCTGTATGGAAAGCCATCTCTTCATGTGCTGTTAAAAGAACTCTGCAAAATTCCGGAGCTCTACTGGATCCGGATTCTGTACTGCTATCCGGAGGACATCTATCCGGAACTTGTTCAGACGATGAAGGAAGAGCCGAAAGTCTGTCACTACCTGGATCTGCCGATTCAGCATGCCAACGATGAGATCCTGCGCCGCATGGGCCGCAGAACCTCCCAACAGGAGCTGATTGACAAAATTGATTTCCTGAGAAGCGAGATACCGGATATCACACTGCGCACCACACTGATCACAGGATTCCCGGGAGAGACAAAAGAGCAGCACAAAGAACTCCTCGAGTTTATCAACGACATGGAGTTCGACCGTCTCGGCGTATTCACCTACTCTCCGGAGGAGGGAACACCGGCTGCTGCGATGGAGCATCAGATCGACGAGGAGGTAAAACTGGACCGTCAGGCAGAACTGATGGAGCTGCAGCAGGATATCTCTGCAGAACTCGGCGAGCGCAGGATCGGCCAGGAGCTTCTTGTCATGATCGAGGGCAAAGTGGCGGATGAGGATGCCTATGTGGGCAGAAGCCAGGCGGACGCACCGGGTGTGGACGGCTATGTATTTGTCAATACACCGGAAACACTCGTATCCGGCGATTTCGTAAGAGTGAAAATTACCGGCGCTCTGGAATATGATCTGATAGGAGAGATAAGCCAATGAATTTACCAAACAAATTAACGATTCTGCGGGTAATTATGATTCCGTTTTTCGTGTTTTTCCTGCTGTCTGGCGTGGGCGGAAGCGCGTCCAAATGGATTGCGCTGGTAATCTTTGCCGCTGCCAGCATCACGGATACTCTGGACGGCTACATTGCAAGACGTGACAATCTGATTACCGATTTCGGAAAGTTTATGGATCCGCTGGCAGATAAGCTGCTGGTATGCTCTGCACTGATCTGCTTTGTAGAGCTGGACAAGCTTCCGGCGTGGATGGTTATTATTATCATCGCAAGAGAATTTATCATCAGCGGTTTCCGCCTGGTTGCTTCGGACAATGGAATTGTCATCGCAGCAAGCTGGTGGGGAAAATCGAAAACAATCAGCCAGATGATTATGATCATTCTTCTGATCGCCGACATTCCGGCACTTTCCGTGCTGAATACCGTGCTGATCTGGGTTGCACTGATTCTGACCGTTGTTTCTCTGATTGATTACCTGGTAAAAAATAAAAACGTGCTTTCCATGCAGAACTAAACGGGAAAAGGCACAGAAAAAAACGCTGACCGGTTTGGAATTCCAGACCGGCAGCGTTTTTTGTTGCCAAGCATATCAATAATTGGTCCAGTGGACCAATTTTGATTTGTAGTTTTTCAGCGTTTTTTCCCGGAAGCAGCGGAGCGGAAGAGGCGGACCATCTGGTCAATTTTTGCCGCTTCCTGTTTGGATTTTCCGGCTTTGATGGCAGAGATGATCAGGTCCGCCTCGGAGGCGGAAAACTGTGCGCCGCCCTGATTTCCCTGCATCAGGGAGAGAAGAAACGGCATCATTTCCGCCTGGGATTTTCCGCGGCTCTGGGAGGCCATCTGCTGCAGTGCCTGAAGCCGGGCGAAGTCAATTCCGGAAAGAGAGGGGTCCTGCGACCAGTCGTTTTGCTTATCATCCGAACTCATAGCAGATCCTCCTCATTTCCGGGATTTATATTCTGAAGCATCTGGACCATCTGCATGGTCTGAAACATCTGGGAGAGAAGATCCCGCTGCGGACCGGCGGCAAAACGGGAAATATCCTGCAGCATCTCAAGCGGAGAGACGTGCGGGGCATCCACAGACATCATGGAAAGGTCGGCCGGACGGGAAAAAAGCTGAATGGTCCGCTGGAGCTCGAGCCATTTGCTCAAAATCGCAAGGGAGGGCTGCAGGCCGAAGGAGGCGTAGGGAATGGCAGCCTTCAGCATCTGAAGCTGATCCTGTGCGATCATCTGGTCCAGCGGTGTCATCTGTTCCACATTTTGTTCCTGTTCCTGATTCAAATTAAGATCCTTCCTGGCAGCATTCCTGCATTTGTCTTTTTATTTCTCTTTATCTTATGTTCCAGGCCGGAAAAAATGACAGAAGGCGGGAAAAAACATATGATAAGAGGAAGAAAGAAAAAGGAGACCGCCGGAAAATGGATGGAAAAGAAACAGCAAAAAGAAAACAGGTACTCGAAGGGAATGCCTTTTATGAAATAGATCTGGAATGTATGAGGAAAAAAGAAAAAAGAGAAGAGATGGAAAAGCGGGAAAGAGAAGCACGGAAACCGAAACGGTTTCGCTGAAAGAGAATTCTGGTGAAAAAAGGCCCCGGGGCGGTTGATCCGCACCCGGGGCTTTTTCTGCCCGAACATCTGGGAGGACTGAAAAAAGGTCAGCAGCCGCATCCACAGTTATTGCTGTTGCCGCATCCACAGCCGTTGTTGTTCCATCCGCCGCAGCAGAACAGAAGAATCAGAACGAGCCAGCAGTCGGAATTGCAGCCATTGTTGCTGTTTCCGCATCCACATCCGCCGCAGCAGGAGAGGAGAAGCAGAATCCAGATAATACTGCAGCCATTGTTTCCGAACAGGTTGTTGTTGGAAACACCGCATCCATTATCGCAGCCACAGCCGTTGTCACATCCGCATCCACAGTTTGTAGCAGCTAAATCACTCATGTTTGTTCCTCCAAAGGAATCATTTTGCTTACAATTCATGATATGAAAAGCTGCAGCTTCGGGTTACTGTTAAAATGAAAAAATCAAAGACTAAAGACTGCGTCCCTGAAAATCAAACAATTCTTTGACCGGAATATCGAGTGCCTCGGCGATATCGAACAGAAGATTCAACGAAATAGAGGTTTTTGTGTTTGGCGCTTCGATATTGCTCATATGGGTACGGCTGATATGTACCGCCTCGGCAAGTTCTGCCTGCGTCATTCCCTTTGCTCTTCGGTAGTAGGCAATCGTAAGTCCAAGAAGGCGAAGATCGTTCAAGCGTTCGTAATTCATAGTCAGGAATCCCCCTTTTAGTTTTATAATTATAATGATAATACGTAATGATACAACGGAAAACAATCAAAAACAAGGCAGTTGCACATTGAGAGTTTGCAACAACAAACGGATATACCATAGAAGCAAACCTGTGAGCGGGAAAATCAGTTTGTCATAAGGCTTGTGAAGCTCTGATATAATTGCAGTCTGCCGTATCCCCATTCTCTGCTCGGGTAAGTAATGGTATCAGTTCGGTCTGCGCCGCGGATCAGATAGTTTTTCAGCTCCTGTGCCGTAAAATAGCGGGAAGGTGTGCGCTGAACGCCCCATTGAAGAAAAAGAGCGGCAGCGCCGGATGTAATGGCAGCGGACGCACTGGAACCGCTGAAATTTACATAGGATCCGGCCGGCCCCGGTCCGGTAACGGAAACGCCGGGAGCAGCAAAGTCTGGTTTGATTTCGCCAAGCCGCGTAAAGCCGCGCCCGGATTCCGGCGAAAAGCTGTTGCTGGAGGCCTGATACGTGGAAGGGGACAGAACAGGGACCGTGGAGGATGGTGTTGTCAAGGTTGTGTACGGGTCCGGTTCCAGAAACGTTACATCGGACGTGGAAAAGCCGGTGACAGGAAGCCAGATATGAAAATCCGGCGGGGACGGAAAGGCGCGGTAAACCTGAAGCGTCCAGATGCCGGGTGTCGGATCCATCATGCGGATCAGGATGAGCTGGCTGCCGGTTGTGGTCTGGACAACCTCGTAGTTGACGTAGATTACGGTGCGCGCCAGGACGAAAGTGATCCGCTGTTCCTGATTTAAAGAGACGGGAATCCGCGGAATTGTCTCACCGCCGGGAGAGCGGAATCCGACAGAAAAAAGCTGCGGAGCCTGTCCCCAGAGTTCCAGAACAAAACCGCGGTTTCCCTCGGAAACAAGAAACTCTACATTTTTCGGGGTGTAAGTTTCAGACACAAAGCCATAATAATGATGTGCAGCGTTTCCTTCATTGCCGGTTGCGCAGACGGGAATCACACCCGGTGTATTGCCGTAGCGCGCCAGGGTCAAAGAGACGGGAAGCGTACCGGAGTGACTGCCCTGATTCGTTCCGAGTGCCAGACACAGGACGAGCGGTTTTCCCTCCGCGGCAGCGATTTCGTTTAGAAAACGCATGGCGGCGAGAAGGTCATCTTCCTCAAAAACAGGAGCATTGGAGGAGACAAGATAAAAATCTTTCAGGTTCTGTTTGGCGGGTTTCAATTTGACAACGGCAAAATCCGCATCCGGTGCCGCACCAAGAAATCCGGCGGAGGGATCTGGAGTGCCGCCGGCGACTCCTGCGATATATGTGCCGTGGCCGTCAGAATCGGTTACAGGGACAAGGGAGAGCGGATCACTGCTTTTCAGCGCAGCGTCAAGATCGGATTTTGTATAGAGACTGCCGTAAGGAAACTGCACCGGAGGTGTTCCTGTGAGGTCTGTCTGATCCCAGACGGCGAGAATCCGGCTTTGGCCGTTATGCTGCAGAAACGCAGGGTGGCGGTAATCGATGCCGGTGTCCAGAAATCCCAGGATCACATTTTTCCCCGTGTACCCGCCGCCATAGAGATTCTGTGTCTGTACAATGCCGGACACCTCCAGAGAAAGCGTGGAAAGCGGAGTGAAAAGTTTCGGGAGACCGGTAAAGGGAACTGCGCCGAAGAGATTTTCCGGCAGCAGACTCCGCTCGAGAAAGAGGACCGAATACTGCGGATTGAGCGGAAGAAGGGCGCTTGACTCTGGAAACAGCATCTGGTACCGCTCGGACTGTGCCACGTAATTCTGGATCAGAATGTTGATGTAATCGTTGGAATAAATGATGTCTGTAAGATCCATAAAGAGATCCTTTGTTTTTGATGCTATTGTATGCAAACATTACGTCAAAGTATGCATGAAACAAAAAGCCCCCCTTACCTGACGCAGTGTCTGCGCGGTAAGGGGGACGAAATAGAATCAGCTTTCGAGAAGAGCGCTGATATCCTGTTTCGGTACTTCCATTGGGTAATGGCTGTCGAAGCATGCACGGCAGATCGGCAGATCGCCGACCATGTTCTGGAGTTCCCCGATCGGCATGTAGCCAAGAGAGTCGGCTCCGATCTGCTGGCGGATCTCCTCCGTGGAGTGAGAGCTTGCGATCAGCTGTTTGTTCGAAGGAACATCGGTGCCGAAATAGCACGGATACAGGAACGGCGGAGAGCTGATACGGACATGGACTTCGGTCGCGCCGGCTTTGCGGAGCATCGTGATCAGGTTGGAAATCGTTGTTCCACGGACAATGGAGTCGTCGACGAGCACGATCCGTTTTCCTTTTACAACAGATTCGAGAACGCTCAGTTTGATTTTGACGCTGGATTCCCGTTCCTTCTGGGTCGGCTTGATGAAGGTACGGCCGACATAGCTGTTTTTGTGGAACGCAAGACCGAACGGAATGCCGGATTCTTCGGAATAGCCCTTTGCGGAGGCAAGTCCGGAGTCCGGGACACCACAGACGAGGTCTGCATCAACCGGGTAGGTCTTTGCGAGAGTTGCACCGCCGCGGATTCTGGCTTCGTAGACACTGATATTGTCTATTTTGCTGTCGAGGCGGGCAAAATAAATATATTCAAAAATACAATGCGCTTTTTTTACGTCAACCGGCATAAATTCGGATTTCAGATTTCCGGTTTTGTCAAACGTTACAATTTCTCCCGGAGCGACATCGCGGACGAATTCGGCGCCGATCGAAGTGAGGGCGCAGCTTTCTGAGGCGAGAACCCAGGCGTTGTCCCGTTTTCCGATGCAGAGCGGTTTTAAGCCATATGGGTCGCGCACGCCGATGAGTTTTCTCGGGCTCATGATGACAAGGGCATAGGCGCCGCGGATTTCTTTTACCGTGCGCAGAATCGCTTCTTCTACCGTTTTGGAATGAACGCGTTCCCGCGCAATGCCGTAGGCGATGATTTCAGAGTCAATCGAAGTGTGAAAAATTGCGCCGGTGTTTTCCATCTGCTCGCGCAGTTCCATAGCGTTGACCAGATTTCCGTTGTGCGCAAGGGCGAGGGAGCCTTTCAGATAATTCAGAACGAGCGGCTGTGCATTCTCTACGGTAGTGGAACCGGTGGTAGAGTACCGGACATGGCCGATGCCGATATTGCCGGACAGCTCTTCTAATTTGGATTCTTTGAAAACTTCGTTGACAAGGCCAAGGCCCTTGTAGAATTTCACATGGCCTTTTGGACCGCTGGTGTCAGAGACGGCAATTCCGCAGGACTCCTGTCCTCTGTGCTGCAGGGCGGAAAGGCCATAGTAGATCGAAGGACTGACGTCGGCACCATCCAGATCGTAAATGCCGAAAACACCACATTCCTCCCGGAGACCGGTATCATAACAATTGTTTGACGATGGCTGCATAGGTATTCTCCTTTTTTCAGTTGTAGACCTGCATGTTTTAAAAACATTGATTATCATACTCATTTTTGCGGATGATGTCAAGAAAATCGTGATATGTATAAAATAAGATGCAGAAATTTTATATTTCGTGGAAAATGTCGAAAATAACAAAAAATAGTAAAAAAAAGTTGCATGAAATTCGAGATGTGTTATAATGCGTTTGTATTTTTTATGAGAAAAACCAACGACGGAAAAGAAAATCAGAAGAGAAAGCAGGAGGAAATCAATATGGCAGTAAAATATGTCTTTGTGACAGGCGGAGTAGTATCCGGCCTTGGAAAGGGAATCACGGCGGCGTCCCTTGGACGGCTTTTAAAAGCCAGAGGATACAAAGTGACAATGCAGAAATTTGACCCGTACATCAACGTTGACCCGGGTACGATGAACCCGATTCAGCACGGCGAGGTTTTCGTTACCGATGACGGCACAGAGACAGACTTGGATCTTGGCCACTACGAGCGTTTCATTGACGAGAGCCTGGATAAAAATTCCAACGTGACGACCGGAAAAGTATACTGGTCTGTTCTGCAGAAAGAACGCCACGGTGATTTCGGCGGAGGCACCGTACAGGTCATTCCGCACATTACAAACGAAATCAAGAGCCGTTTCTACCGCGGAAAAGAAGTAGACGAGGAGCGTATTGCCATCATTGAGGTCGGCGGAACCGTCGGCGATATCGAAAG
>NZ_CDRRUH010000035.1:0-31386 GCF_977045365.1 Fusicatenibacter sp. | reverse complement strand
GCAGATCGTCTCGGCGTTTATGCAAAAGACAGCAAGACCGGCGAGTACGTAAGCTTCACCGGAAACATGTCCGGTATGCTGATCGCAGAGTATATTCTGCGTGAGCGCACCAAGAACGGAACCATGCCGGAGAACCCGGCACTCGTTGAGACGATTGTTACGACCGATATGGCAAAAGCAATCGCAAAAGCTTATAACGTGGCACTGATCGAGGTTCTGACCGGATTCAAATACATCGGCGAGCAGATCAAATTTTTTGAGCAGAGCGGTGCACACAATTATGTATTTGGTCTGGAAGAGAGCTATGGCTGCCTGGCCGGAACATATGCAAGAGATAAAGATGCCTGCGTGGCAGTTATGATGCTCTGCGAGGTTGCTGCATACTACAAACAGCAGGGCAAAACACTGTGGGATGCCATGGTGGATATGTACGAGGAGTACGGCTACTACAAAGAGGGTCTTGCAACGATGACCTTAAAAGGTATCGACGGTGCAAAAGAGATCCAGACCATGATGACCAACTTCCGTGAGAACCCGCCAAAAGAGCTGGGCGGTTTCCAGGTTCTTGCCGTACGCGATTACAAAGCAGACGTACGAGTGGATCTCGTAAGCGGAGAGAAGAGCGCGACCGGACTTCCGTCCTCCAACGTTCTTTACTATGAGCTGGAAAACAACGCATGGTGCTGTGTGCGCCCATCCGGTACTGAGCCGAAGATCAAATTCTATTTCGGCGTAAAAGGCACATCCCTTGAAGATGCAGCCGAGAAACTGGAAAAATTAAAAAATGCAATGGTAACTGCTTAAACGCTGTGTGATATAGAAACAAAAAAAGGCCTCAGCCCGGCGGGTGAGGTCTTTTTGTACAAAAATCGGCCCGGCGGATCAAGCTTACCTGAAATAAGGAGAAGAAAATGGCGATTTTATATTATGATGAGAAAAAGCTTTTTCAGTTAAATACAGAGAATACGACGTATGTGATCGGCCTGAGCCCGGAAGGCTACGTCGGACATGTTTACTACGGACCCCTTCTGCACGGAGAGCCGGATCTGTATCCGCTCCGCATGGATGAGCCGCCGTTCACCCCGTCCGTCAATAAGAGAGAGAAATCTTCGTTCCTCGACCGTTTTCCAATGGAATACCCGACCGGAGGAGTCGGCGATTACCGTGAGAGCTGTCTGAATATAAGAAATGCACAGGGCTGTATGGGATGTGAGATTTTCTTTGATTCCTATGAAATTTTCAAAGGAAAACGCCCGCTGACCGGTCTTCCGGCTTCTTTTGGAACCGAGGACGAAGTAGAAACTCTGGAAATCACCTGCAAAGATCCTGTTCTTGATCTTGTTGTTGTCCTTTCCTACTCTGTTTTTACAAAAGAAAACGTTATCACCCGAAGTGTCCGCGTGAAAAATGAAGGCAGTGAAGCGCTGAAGGTAGAGAAAATCTACAGTGCCTGCCTCGATATGGACAACGAAGACTTTGAGATGCTTTCTCTTCATGGATCCTGGGGAAGAGAACGCCACATCCAGCAGGGTGCGCTCCGTTACGGAAAACAGCTCGTTTCCTCCGGAAAAGGAGAGTCCAGCCATCAGGAGCACCCGTTTGTGGCCCTGGTGACACCGGGAACGGATCAGGAGCGCGGCGAGGTTTACGCAATGCACTTCGTATATTCCGGCAACTTTATCGGACAGGTGGAAAGATGCCAGTTTGATACCGTTCGTATGGTCATGGGTATCAACCAGGAGGAGTTCTGCTGGAATTTAAAAGCCGGCGATGAATTCCAGGCGCCGGAGGTTGTTATGGTCTACTCTGCCGAGGGACTTGGCAAAATGACGCGTTCCTACCATGCATTTTATCGCAGACATATGATCCGCAGCCCGTACAACCACAAAAAACGCCCGATTCTGATTAACAACTGGGAAGCAACTTACTTTGATTTTGATACCGATAAACTCCTCGATATCGCAAGAGAGGCAAAAAAAGACGGCATCGAGATGCTTGTTATGGATGACGGCTGGTTCGGAAAACGAAATAAAGACGATTCTTCCCTCGGTGACTGGGTTGTCAACGAAGAGAAGATCAAAGGCGGCCTGAAAAATCTGGTTGACAAAGTGAATGAAATCGGTCTTGCATTCGGTATCTGGTTCGAGCCGGAGATGATCTCCCCGGACTCTGATCTCTACAGAGAGCACCCGGAATGGGCGATTCAGATTCCGGGAAGAGAAGCGACTGAGATCCGCTGCCAGTACGTGCTGGATCTCTCCCGCCCGGAAGTGCAGGATTATGCGTATGAATGTGTGGCAAAAATCCTGCGCAGTGCAAACATCAAATACGTGAAATGGGATATGAACCGTCAGTTAAGCGACCTGGGAAGCACCTACCTGGACAAAGATTCCCAGCAGGAGCTGTTCCACCGCTACGTGCTCGGTATGTATGCGATGCAGGAGCGTCTGGTACAGGAGTTCCCGGATCTGCTTCTGGAGAACTGCTCCGGCGGCGGTGCACGTTTCGATCCTGGAATGCTTTACTACAGCCCGCAGATCTGGTGCTCCGACGACACCGATGCGATTGAGCGTCTGGAAATCCAGGAGGGAACAGCCCTCATTTACCCGCTCTGCTCAATGGGTGCACACGTCAGCGTATGCCCGAACCACACGGTTGGCCGTGTAACTCCGTTTACAACGAGAGGCCATGTGGCACTGGCCGGAACGTTCGGCTATGAGCTTGATATCACAAAACTGCCGGAAGAAGAGAGAAAGCTGATTCCGGAGCAGACCGCAATGTATCACAAATATCATGAACTGATCCGCGAGGGAGAGTATTACCGTATTCTTTCCAGCCGTGAAAACCACAGATCCGACTGCTGGGCAGTAGCATCGGAGGATAAAAGCGAAGTGCTTGTGACCTACGTACAGGTGCTGGCACAGGCAAATATGCCGTCCCGCAAGGTTCGCCTGCGCGGCTTTGATCCGGCGAAAAAATATCGTCTGGAGGGAACCGATGAGGTTTACAGCGGCGAGATGCTGATGAATGCCGGTTTCCGGATGAAAGATTTCTGGGGTGATTTCGTCAGCAGACTGTATCACTTTGTTGCAGTAGACTAAGGAGCAACGGATATGGCAAAAGTAAGATTGGCAGATATTGCAAAGGTGGCGGGCGTCAGCGCCGTCACCGTGCATAACGCGATTACAGGACAGAAAGGGGTCAGCGATGAGATGCGCGCCCGGATTCTGGAAATTGCAAAGGAAATGGGGTACCGCCAGCCGGGAAGCGGAGCGAGAAATACACAGGGAAAAAGCCTGCGCTGCATCGGAGTGGTGATTCCGGAACGGTATCTGGCAGAGTATACGACATTTTACTGGAAAATGTATCAGGAGATGGCACTGGCGGCGACGGAAAAGAGCTGTATGGTGACCGTGGAGATTCTGAAACAGGAGATGGAAGATGAGATGATTGTGCCGTGCATCGCCAAGGAGCAGACCGTCGATGCGCTGATCCTTATGGGAGACACGAGCCGCGATTACATCCACTATCTGAAGAAAAACGTGGATCTTCCGATCATATTTCTGGATTTCTACGACAATGAGCTGGCAAAAGATGCCGTGATCGCAGATAACTTTCACGGAATGTATCTGATGACGGAATACCTGTATGAGCATGGCCTTACCAAGCTGGCTTTTGTCGGTTCGATTCATTTTTCCAGCAGTATCATGGATCGGTACTGCGGTTTTTCCAAGGCTGTTCTGGAACACCGCGATGTGACACCGGCGGAATGGATTCTGGAGGACCGTGATGAGCGGGGTCAGATCGAAATTCATCTCCCGGAACAGATGCCGGAAGCGTTCGTCTGCAACTGCGACCTGACCGCCGGCCTTCTGATGCTCGAGCTGGAAAAACGCGGCATCTCCGTGCCGGAGGATGTTTCCGTTGTCGGCTTCGACAATTACCTGTATCCGGGTTTCCCGGATCTCAAGATCACTTCGTATGAGATCAATACGAAGGCGATGGTAAAAGTAGCGCTCGAAAAAGCGCTGAAGCAGATCCGCGGCGCGGCATCCGGCAAAAATATGGAAATTGTCTCCGGACAGCTGGTGCCGAAAGAGAGCGTAAAGCTTTGATTTTTATAACTGAATTATAAATTAAGAAACGGGGCATTTTGAAATGCCCCGTTTTTGTACATATTACACAACAAAGTCACTTAAAAATTGACAGTATCTAACGGAACTTATTTTTTAAGTGATTTCCGGTTGAAAAATTAATCATCTATGTTAAAATTAAGCTAAAGGACTGGGCGTGAGGGTGATAAAACACGGCGGTTCGGAGAAAAAAGAATTAAAAAACAAGATTCTGTCCACTAACAGAAACTTAAAAAAACAAAGTACAACTCATAAACAAACAATATTTTTCATGGAGGTTTCAAAAAATGAGCGAAGTTAAAATTATTGGAGATGCTGTCAAAAATATGCCATGGCAGGAAGGCCCGGCTGAGTTTTCCGGTGCACCGGTATGGAGATACAGCGAGAATCCGATCATCGGAAGAAATCCGGTGAAGGAAGTAGCAAGAATCTTCAACAGCGCCGTTATGCCGTACGGCGACGAGTTCATCGGAGTATTCCGTGGTGAGCAGACAAACGGAATCCCGTACATCTACCTTGGAAGAAGCAAAGATGCGATCCACTGGAATTTCGATGAGAACAAAATCCAGTTCGTTGACGAAGAAGGCAAACCGTTCATGCCGGTTTACGCATATGACCCGCGTCTTGTAAAAGTAGAAGATACCTACTACATCATCTGGTGCCAGGACTTCTACGGTGCAGCCATCGGAATGGCAAAAACAAAAGATTTTGAAACCTTCGTACGTGTGGAGAATCCATTCCTTCCATTCAACAGAAATGCCGTTCTCTTCCCGAGAAAAATCAACGGCAACTTCGTGATGCTGTCCCGTCCAAGCGACAGCGGCCACACACCGTTCGGCGACATCTTCCTGTCCGAGAGCCCGGACATGCTGTACTGGGGCAAACACCGCCACGTCATGAGCAAGAGCCCGGAGTGGTGGGAGTCCTTAAAGATCGGCGGCGGCGCAGCTCCGATTGAGACCAGTGAAGGATGGCTGCTGTTCTACCACGGCGTAAGCGGCACCTGCAACGGCTATGTATACAGCATCGGCGGTGCAATTCTCGACAAAGAGAATCCGTCCATCGTAAAATACCGCTGCCAGAACTTCCTTCTGACACCGGAAGAGTGGTATGAGGAGAGAGGCTTCGTTCCGAACGTAACGTTCCCGTGCGCAACGATTCACGATGCAGAGAGCGGAAAGATTGCGATCTACTACGGCGCAGCCGATACGTATGTAGGACTGGCATTCACAACCGTAGATCTGATTGTAGATTATATCAAGAAAAACAGTGTCGTACGCGAGTCTGACACCGAAATTGGAAGAAGATAAGAAAGAAGGAAAGAAAAGATGCAGTCTTTGGCAAAGGAAGTAAAGCAGGAGCTTACTGGACGGATCGTTCCATTCTGGGAGGGCTTAAGAGATGAGGAATACGGCGGATTTTACGGCTATCAGGACTTTGATCTGAACGTGCAGAAAACGTATGAGAAGGGCTGCATCTTAAACAGCAGAATTCTCTGGTTTTTCTCGAATGCGTATCTGACCTTAAAGGACGAGAAGCTGCGCGCCGATGCGGAGCATGCGTACCGCTTTATGAAACAGGCGTGTGTGGACCGCGAGTACGGTGGCGTGTTCTGGTCTGTCACCTACGACGGAAAACCGCTCGATACGACAAAGCATACGTACAATCAGGCATTTGCAATTTATGCGCTGTCTACGTATTTTGATGCGACGGGCGACACCGAGGCGCTGGAGCTGGCAAAATCGCTGCAGCAGATCATCGAGACACACTGCACCGACGAGTACGGTTATCTCGAGGCATTTACCCGCGATTTCAAGCCGGAGAGCAATGAAAAGCTCTCGGAGAACGGCGTCATGGCAGAGAAGACCATGAATACGCTGCTGCATGTTTTCGAAGCATATACCGAGCTGTACCGCGTGACAAAGGATCCGTTTACCGGTGACCGTCTCCGCTTTATGATGGATCTCTTCGCGGATAAAGTATATAACAAAGAAAAAGGCCGTCAGGAAGTATTCTTCGACCGGACATGGAATACGCTGATTGATCTGTATTCTTATGGCCATGATATCGAGACTTCCTGGCTGATCGACCGGGGTACAGAAGTGCTCGGCGATCCGGCTTACCGGGAAAAACTGCTGCCGATCACCGGAGAGATTGCGGAAAATATCTACAACACGGCATACAAAAATCATTCGCTGATGAATGAGTGCGAGCGCGGTGTGGATGATACCACAAGAGTCTGGTGGGTACAGGCAGAAGCAGTCGTTGGATTTTTAAATGCATGGCAGAAAAAACCGGAGGAAACAAAGTATCTCGATGCGGCAAAAGACATCTGGGGCTACATCAAGGAATATGTGATCGACAAACGAGAGGGGTCTGAGTGGTTCTGGTGCGTGAATGCAGACGGAAGCCCGATTCATGAGCCGATTGTAGAACCGTGGAAATGCCCGTATCACAATGGACGTATGTGTATGGAAGTAATTGGGAGGTTAAAAGATGCTGAATAAACAGTATTATGTGGAAAAAGCCAAGGTAGACCGCCTTGTGGCAAGAAAGAACACAAAAGCAGATTTTTACAACGGTATTTATGACCGCTATGAGTATCCGGTGCTGACAAGAGAGTTCGCTCCTGTTCACTGGAGATATGATCTGGATGAGGAGACGAATCCGTACTTTATGGAGCGTCTCGGCATCAACGCTGTGATGAACTCCGGCGCGATTTATCTGAATGGAAAGTATTATCTCGTTGTCCGCGTGGAGGGCAATGACAGAAAATCTTTCTTTGCTGTTGCAGAGAGTGATACTGGTATCGACGGCTTCCATTTCTGGGATTACCCGGTTGTGCTGCCGGATACCTGCGCAGAGGAAACCAACGTTTATGACATGCGTCTGACCCAGCACGAGGACGGCTGGATTTACGGAGTGTTCTGCTCTGAGAGCAAGGACAAAAACGATCCGGATCTGTCCGCGGCTGTTGCTGAGGCTGGTATCGTAAGAACGAAAGACCTGAAGAACTGGGAGCGTCTGGACAACCTGAAAACCTTACGTTCTCCGCAGCAGAGAAACGTTGTTCTGCATCCGGAGTTCGTAGACGGAAAATATGCCTTCTACACCCGTCCGATGGATGGTTTCATTGAGACCGGAAGCGGCGGAGGAATCGGCTTCGGACTCTGCGATGATATCACACATGCTGTCATCGACGAGGAGAAGATCATCAGCAAACGTATTTATCATACCCTGACCGAGTCCAAAAACGGTGCCGGAGCAGTGCCGATCCGCGGTAAGAAATGCTGGATCAACATTGCACACGGTGTAAGAAATACAGCAGCAGGCCTTCGCTACGTTCTGTATGTCTTCGGTACCGATCTGAACGATCCGTCCAAAGTCATTGCAGAGCCGTCCGGTGTATTCCTGGTTCCGCTTGGAAAAGAGAGAGTCGGAGACGTTTCCAACGTTGTATTTACAAACGGCGCGATTGCGCGTGAGAACGGAGAGGTTTACATCTACTATGCATCCTGCGATACAAGAATGCATGTAGCAACTACCACAATCGACAAACTCGAGGACTATCTGTTCAACACACCGCAGGATCCGCACAGATCCCCGGACTGCGTAAAACAGAGATGCGAGCTGATCTCCAAAAACCTGGAGCTGCTGAAAAACGAGAAATAAAAGCGTCCGCTGCGGCGCATGAAAAAAGGAGCTGTTCTCTTTACGGGAACGCTCCTTTTTTCATGCATATTATCTGTATTCCTATGTACTCCAGATCTGTAAAGGTCATGAAAACCTGGAAAGTGTTTCGAGAAGAACCGAAACGTCAACGGGTTTCGCGATATGGGCGTTCATGCCGGATTCCAGTGCTTTTCGGCGGTCCTCTTCAAACGCGTTTGCCGTCATGGCGACAATCGGGATTTCCCCGCGTTTTCCCGGGAGCGCACGGATCGCTTCTGCGGCCTGATAGCCGTTCATGTTCGGCATCTGAATATCCATCAGAATAACATCGTAATAATCTTCGGATGCGTTCTGGACTGCTTTTACGCAGAGGGCGCCGTCTTTTACGTGCTCGGCGTGAATGCCGTTTTCTTCCAGAACGGTGAGTGCAATTTCTGCATTCAGGTCATTATCCTCGGCAAGCAGCACGCGTTTTTCGGAAAGCGTCTGCAGGGACTGCTCGAGAATCTCGTCTTTCTGCTGGTGAGCCGCAAGCTGTTCTTCGGTCGGAAGTTCAAACGTGAGGCAGACCGTAGTTATTGTTCCGGCACCGAGTTCGCTTTTCACATCGATCGTTCCGCCCATCAGATTCACGAGGGATTTGACGATCGGAAGGCCGAGGCCCGTTCCGGTGATGTGGTTTTCGGTGGAGGAATGTTCTCTTGTAAATTCTTCAAAAATATGCGGCAGATACTCTTTGCTCATGCCGATGCCGTTGTCCTTCACGGTGATGCGGTAGGAGGCAAAGCCCTTCCTTGGTGGCGGTGTCTCTTCGATTTTTACGGAAATTTTTCCGCCCTCCGGCGTATACTTGATGGAGTTGCTGATGATATTCAGCAGAATCTCCCGTATTTTTGTCCGGTCGCAGAGGATGGCATCGTGTTCCACCGTGTTGTAACAGAGATAGGAAAGATTTTTGCTTTTTAACGAAGGCTCAAACACTGCATCCAGGGAATTGATCAGCCCGCTGTAGCTGCCGAGCTCGATTTTCAGCGAGGCCTTACCGCTCTCAATGCGCGCCATCTCAAGCACGGAGTTGATCAGGGAGAGCAGAAAACTGCTGGAGGACTTGATTTTTGCAATGTAGTCGACCGCGCGGTCCTTCTCGTCGATGTGCTTTTCCAGCAGATCCGAGAAGCCGATGATGGCATTCATCGGGGTTCGGATGTCGTGGCTCATGTTGAACAGAAAACGTGTTTTTGCTTCGTTGGCAGACTGCGCTTCCTGTACGGCTTTTTCCAGTTCTGCTGCGTGAATCTCGTCTTTATAGCGGCGCATCCGGAACTGCAGAAAACCAATAGAGGTAAGCAGGGAAAGGATGAGCCCGAGTGCAAAGGAAACAAAAAACTGCAGCGGACTGAGCCAGCCGTTTTTCGGTACAATTTCAAAATGCCAGGTGTCGTTCGGTACGGTGCAGAGAACTTCCATGGCATCAGACCGCCGGGAATTGCCGGAGTGTGCGATAGAAACGTGTTCGCCGGTGGCCGGAGAAATTTTCCAGATTTCGTAGATGTAGCCGGCTTTCTCCAGCGTATCCAGTTCGATTTCGTTCAGAAACGATTCCCAGTCGAGAACGAGAATCGAAAAGCCCCAGAAGGTCTGGTCACCGTTGGCATCGGTGGTATAAATCGGGTCAAAGAGCAGTGCTCCGATGCCGCCCTGCTGCAGCTCAAACGGTCCTGCAACCGTGTATTCGCCGCTCTCTTTGGCAAGGCGCGCCTCCTGTTTCCGGGCAGGATGCTCGAGCATGTTAAGTCCGAGTGCGGCTTCGTTTCCGCTCATCGGATAAATCTGTGTGATAATGCCGTCCTTTGCAAGCTCATGTGCTTTGATGACATTCTGGTCGTCCTGCATCAGCGAGGAGAGGACGGAAAACTCTTCGTCATCGACGGTATAACCGGCTTCAATCATGTGTTTCATCAGATTGGATTCGGCAAGATAATGGTTTAACTGCGATTTCACGCGGCCGATGGTCGTCTGTGCGGTATAATCAGCTTTCAGCTTTGCTTCCTTTAACTGATTCTGATACAGAAAAACGGCGCAGAGCTCGACAAGAAAAAATGTAATAAAAAACAGCAGAAGCGCCTGAAATCGAATCTGTTTTTGCATTAATTTTGTTTTCATATCAGATGCTCATCTAAATTCGTAATATTTCCGGCTTTTTCAGGTGATTTTTTTGAGTAAAAACGAAGGCCGGAGTTAAAAATATTATATCGGATTTACCCTGGGATTTCAATAAAAGAAGCGTTAAGTTTGAAAGAGAACAGGATGAAATGAATGGGAAATGTAATGCACAGGAAGAAAATTGCCAGAATGGGCAGAGAATGGAATTGCCAGATAGTTGCTCATTATATCAAAATCATTTATAATAGGGACAGACGACACAGAATGAAGGATTGACAATACAATGGACTATGTGATTTTTGACCTGGAATGGAACCAGTGTCCCTATGGAAAAGGAAAAGAGAACCCGAAACTGCCGTTTGAGATTATTGAGATCGGCGCGGTGAAGATGGATGGTGAGCGGAATGTGGTGGGAACGTTTCACCGGATTGTAAAACCGGTGGTCTACCAGCATCTCCATCACCGGACGCGCGAGGTGGTCGGACTGACGGAAGAGGAGCTGCAGAAGGGAATCCCGTTTGCACAGGCTGTGCAGGAATTTTTTGCATTCTCCGGCGGTGCGTGCATGTTCGGCACCTGGGGACCGGGAGATCTGACGGAGCTCCAGCGGAACATGAAATTTTATAACCTCCTGTCGCTGATCCGCGGGCCGATTCATTTTTACGATGTACAGAAACTGTTCGCAATCCAGTACGAGACAATGAAGAGCCGACGGGCACTCGAGTACGCAGCCGATTTTCTCCATCTGCCGAAGGACGAGCATTTTCATCAGGCGCTTTCGGATGCAAAATATACTGCCGATATTTTTGCACGCATCGATATGGATGTCGTGCTGGCGTACGATTCGATCGACGTATATCAGAACCCGAAATCGAAAAAAGAGGAGATCCACGCCGTCTACAACGGCTACACGAAATTCATCTCCCGCGAATTTGACACAAAAGAAGAAGCCATGCACGACCGCGAGGTCTGCAGCACGCACTGCTGCATCTGCGGGAAAACGGCAAGAAAACGCTTACGCTGGTTTTCGGCCGGCGGGAAAAACTATTACTGCGTGGCATATTGTCCGGAGCACGGATATTTAAAGGGCAAAGCCCGCATGAAACATTCCGATGAGGGAAAACTCTTCGTCGTAAAAACCATCCGCGTCAGCAGCGAACAGGAGGCGGGGGAAATCCGGCAGAAGAAAGAGAATCTGCGGAAGAAGAGGAATCAAAAGAGGAAAGAAGCATAAAGAGACAGGAAACTATCAATAAAGATCTGATTTGTCGATAGTTTTCTGCTTGTGGGGACGCTGGCGGTTCGGTGGGGAATTCGAAGAAAAATGAGAGATAAGGGGAATAGAACGCGATGATTTTTAAGAGACTGGATGAGACAAACATAGAGAAATATATTGATTATTTTGAACATGCTCTGGCAGAAGAGCCGGAGATGATGCATGTGGAAACGGCGGATCGGGAAGGACTGCGGAGGAGAGTAAAGGATCCTTTTTATCAGAACACAACATCGATTTTAGCAATGGAAAATGATCAGGTTCTTGGGCGAATTGAGTATCATTTTTATGGCTGCATGCAGGACGGTTACCGCATGGCGTATGTGGACTGGGTTTACGTGCTGCCGGAGGCCAGACACAGAGGTGTTGCGCAGGGGCTGTTTCAGGAGATGGAGAAGGATTGTCGGAATCATGGGATTGACCAGTATTATCTGATTCGGGCGATAAATCCGAATGCGGACAAATTTTATCACAGCTTTGGCAATGCAGAACTTGATGAGGAGCCGTTTTTGCGGAAAGAGCTGAAGAAATAATAGAAAAGACAAAAAGGACGGAAACCAATGGCAAAATTATATTTCCGCTATGGCGCGATGGGCAGTTCGAAATCTGCTAATATTTTGATGGTTCGCTACAATTACGAAGAGCGCGGGCAGTATGCGGTCCTGCTGAAACCGCGGACGGACAACCGCGACGGAGAGCATGAAATTCAGTCCCGTATCGGATTGAAGGCACCGGCAGAATATGTGGACGAGTTTTTAAAAGAAATTTCGGAGATCTGGAGCACGGACAGCGAGGAATACCGGTATCATGGGAAAAAAGTGGACGCGATCCTGATCGATGAAGCGCAGTTTCTTTCCCCGGAGGAAGTTGATACACTTTCTGATATCGTGGATTTCTACGAAATTCCGGTGCTCTGCTACGGTTTGCGCGCCGATTTCCGGACACGCCTGTTCCCGGGCTCGATGCGGCTGATGGAGATTGCCGATGTCATCGAAGAAGTCCCGACGGTCTGTTGGTGCGGAAAACGTGCACAGTGCAACACAAGATACGCAAACGGAAAAATCGTACGGGAAGGTGCGCAGATTTTCCTTGGATCGAATGAGAGTTATGTGGCACTCTGCAGGAAGCATTATAAAGAAGGAAAGCTGTGGAAAGAGGATGAGTGAGATCAGAATACAGGAAGTGCCATGAAATCGCAGATTATCTTACCCGGCATGGTCTGCGGCAGATTAAAATGATATATGGATAGCCGATGGAGATGTTTTTGGTTAAAAGATTAAAAAAACAAGGAGTCAAAACAAAATGACCGAACGAATCATAGACAACGAACTTCGTCTGATCCCGTATTACAGAAATGATGCGGTCTCTCTTCCCTGGTATCAGGATCTGGACGTGTGCAAGCAGGTGGACAACCGGGAGGAGCCGTATGATGTGGAGCTGCTGCATCGGATGTATGATTATCTTGCCGCGCACGGTGAATGTTGTTACATAGAATATAAGGGTGTGCTCGTGGGAGATGTTTCGCTGAGAGACAATAGTGAAATAGCCATCGTTGTCTGCAAAGAATATCAGAATCAGCACATCGGAAGACGGTGCGTTCTGGAAATGCTGAAGCTTGCGAAAGAGAAGGGAATGGAGCAGGTAACAGCAAATATTTATTCCTTTAATAGGCAGAGCCAGCGCATGTTCCAGTCGGTCGGATTTGAGAAAACGGCGGATGAATGGTATGAATATAAATTGTAAATGACTGCAGAGAAAAAATGAACATAAAATATCATCAGCTATGCATCCGAAATGCCGAAAAGAGAGACTGCGAACAATTAGCCGCATGGTGGAACGATGGAACCGTCATGGACCACGCTGGTTTTCCGAACGGGCTTGTGACAAGCGCAGCGGAAATCAAAAAACAGATTGCCGACGACAGAGATGAAACAAGACGAAGACTCATCATAGAATACAACAATGTGCGGATCGTAATGCCGATCGTGGAAGTGATTGTGCTGGTATTGAGCGTGGTGTTTTTAAAGAGACAGGATTGAAAAAAATATGAGAATATTATATACTACTCATGAGTATACTACTCATGAGTAGTATTTTGCGTAAGGGACTTTCGGAATATAGAGGAGGCAGGGTGCTTATGATTGGAAGACTGGAAGAATTAAAGCAGTTAGAAAAATTTTACAACAGTTCCAAGTTTGAATTTTTAACATTATATGGCCGGCGCAGAATTGGTAAGACGACGATATTAAGAGAATTTGCAGGCCGACATAGAGCAATGTTTTTTTCTGCACAGGAGAAGAATGATTCTCTGAATCTTCTTGATTTTTCCAAGGTGGCGCAGACTTTTTTTGAAGGCAGTTTTATCTCTTCTTTTCCAAATTGGGAAGCTGCATTTGAATATATTACAAGGAGAACTTCAGAAGAAAAACTTGTATTGATCATCGATGAATTTCCGTTTCTGGCAGAGCCAAATCCATCGATAAAAAGTATTTTACAGCATACGATTGATCATGTCTGGAAAGAAAAAAATATTTTTCTGATATTATGTGGTTCCAGTGTGAGTTTTATGCTGAATGATGTCATGGGGTATAAAAGCCCATTGTATGGAAGGATAACGGGAAATATGGAAGTGAAGCCCTTCGATTATCTGGAAAGTGCAGAATTTTTTCCAAATTATAATAAAGTGGAAAAAGCAATTGCTTATGGAATTTTGGGAGGGGTCCCCAGATACCTGGAAGCTTTTTCTCCGGAACTCTCTCTGGAAGAAAATATAAAAAATAATTTACTTACAGAAGGAGCATTTTTGAATGATGAACCGCAGACACTTTTGCGAATTGAATTAAGAGAACCATCCGTATACAATTCTATTTTGGAAGCAATTTCGAATGGATGTAATAAAATCTGTGAAATTTCCGATCGAATTCATGAAGAAAAAAGCAAATGTAGTAAATATATACTTACTCTGCAGACATTAAGACTGATTGAAAAAAGTGTTCCCTGTACAGAGCCGGAGACGAGCAAAAAGGGAATTTATAAAATAACAGATCATTATTATAAATTCTGGTACCGCTACCTTTTCACGAATCAGAATTATTATTCTATGTTAGGCCTGGATCTGTCCTGTGAAGAGATCATGGAAAGTATCAATGATTATATGGGACCTGTTTTTGAAAAAATATGCGAACAATATCTGATCAGAGCAGCGCGAAGGAAAAAGCTCCCGTTTATTCCATATAAAATGGGAAAATGGTGGGGAAATAATCCATTATTGAAAGCGCAGGATGATGTGGATATTCTTGCATTTGACAAAACAGGAAAGAAAGCTTTGTTCTGTGAATGTAAATTTCGAAATAAACCGATGCCAATGGAAGAGTATGATGATCTGGTTATGGCAGCGGAAATTTTTAAAAATGTAGAGGAAAAACATTTTATGTTTTTCAGTAAGTCAGGATTTACAGAACCCGTAAAAGAACGGGCGGAAAGAGAAAATGCGGTTCTGTTGACAGTGGAAGATTTGTATTTGTGATAGGAGTTAAATATCTCTGTTTTACTGGAGCAAATCAGTAAAACAGAGATATTTTTATGCCGCAGGCGTACCAAATTTGATTCGAAAAATTTTTGGCATTGAGAACGAAGGGCGGAGACGGTATAATGGAAGCAGAATTTTAACATCAGTAGACAAGAAGTGAGTTGAAACAACAGAAAAGGTATAAAACATGAGATATCAGATCAGAAATGCAAAAGTACAGTTTGGCGCGGATACGATTTTAAACAGTGTGAATTTCGAAATTCACGACACGGAAAAAATTGCAATTGTCGGCAGAAACGGCTGCGGAAAAACGACGCTGCTGCGGCTGATTGCCGGGGATATTGAGATGAGTAATCCGGACAGCGACGAGACCTGCGGGATTACGATGAGCGGAAAACAGAACATCGGTTTTCTGCGCCAGATTAATTTTACCGATGGAGATGTGCCGGTAAAAGAGGAGCTGGAGAAGGCTTTTTCGGAAGTTTTTGCATGTGAAAAACGAAAAAAGGAAATTGAAAAGCTGCTTGCCGAGGCAGAAGATCACAAAAAACTGCTGGGAGAATACGACTATCTGGAGCGGAGAATGGAGAGTCTCCACGGATACAGCTGGAAACAGGATATGGAAACGATGTTTCAGAAATTCGGCTTCGCGCTGGAAGATCTGGAAAAGCCGATCGGGGAATTTTCCGGCGGACAGCAGACGAAAATCGCGCTGATGCAGCTTCTTTTACAGCGCCCCGACATCCTGCTTCTCGACGAGCCGACCAACCACCTTGACATCGCGGCGGTGGAATGGCTGGAAAATTATCTGAAGAGCTATGAAAACGCTGTAGTCATCGTATCGCATGACCGAATGTTTCTGGACCGCGTGATCAATGTGACGTATGAAATCGAATACGGCGACATCAAACGGTATCCGGGAAATTATTCTGCGTTTGTGAAATTAAAAGAAGAAGCGCAGATCAAGCAGGAAAAAGACTATGAGGCACAGCAGAAGGAAATTGAGCGTCTGACGGTGTGGATTGAGAAATGGAAAAACACACCGACAAAAGTTGCGGCAACCCGTTCGAAACGAATGGCGATCGAGCATATGGTAAAAATTGAAAAACCGCGGCGGTTTGATACGAGGACATTCCACGCCTTATTCCATCCGGCACGCGAAAGCTATACGGATGTGCTCACGATGAAGAAACTGAAAATCGGATACGATACCGTTCTGAGCGAGGTTTCGGCCGTCATCAAAAAAGCAGAACGGATTGCGATCATCGGAGAAAACGGAAAAGGAAAATCGACGCTTCTGAAAACCGTTGTGGGTGAAATCAATCCGCTGGGCGGAAGTTATCAATTTGGAAACCGCGTGGATTTTGCCTACTTCGATCAGCACAAAGCAGTCAACCAGAAATTCGACCCGGAGCAGACGGTGCTCGACTATTTCTGGAGTCTTTATCCGAACCTGCTTCGCAACGATGTCCGAAGCGCACTGGGAGCCTTTCTGTTTTCCGGTGAGGATGTCGAAAAGAAAATGGGGCAGCTCTCCGGTGGTGAAAAAGTGCGGCTGGAGCTCTGCCGGATTTTCTATACAAAACCGAATTTCCTGATCCTGGACGAGCCGACGAATCACATGGATCTGGCGGGAAAAGAAGCGCTGGAAAAAATGCTGACCAGCTACGAGGGAACCGTTCTGTTCGTATCGCACGACCGTTATTTCATCAACCAGGTGGCAACCGGTATTCTGGAGTTCGGCGGGAGCGACGTACAATTTTACGGAATGAATTATGCAAAGTATCTCGAAGAAATCAAACGGCAGATGCCGGGCAGAGAAACGGGAAATGCGGGAGGAACTGTACGAAAACCGGCCGACGTTCCGACTCTGGATGATGTGTTTGACAAAAAGAAATATTATAACCCGGGAAAAATTCTGTCCCGCTTAAAACGGCAGCTCGAAAAATACGAGGAGCAGCTCGCGGAGAGTGAGAGCAGAATGTCAGAACTCCAACTGGAAATGATGGACCCGGAACTTTCCGCAAATTACGAACGGCTGATGGAGCTTCAGACGAAAATAGACGAAGAAAATCAGACACAGGAATCCCTGCTGGAACGCATGATGGAAACGGAACTGGAACTCGAAGAGATGGAAGCAAGTGAAAGTGCGTCCGTTATTGATAAAGCGAATTATCCACAATAAACTGGTTAATTAGCAATAGAATTTTCTGCGAAAAATAAATCAAAATTTAAACAGGAGGAACCTTATGACTGGAAACGAAATGTGGCAGGCATTTTGCCATGCTGCGAAGATAGACGAGAATACAGAACACGAGATCTGGAATTTCTACGATGGAGATGGGTTGGCTGATGAACTGGCAAAGCTAGTGTGCGATGGCGTGAAAACGGCAACTGCGAGTGCCAAAATTGCTTATGAGACGGAAAACGAAGCATTGCCGGGCGTCGGGGATTATAGCGTGATACTTTTTGACAATGATGAAGCAGCCTGCGTGATTCGAAACACAAAAGTATCTGTTGTGCCTTTCGATCAGGTCAGTGCGGAGCATGCCTATAAAGAGGGAGAGGATGATCGAAGCCTGCAGACGTGGAGAGAAGTACATCGACGTGCGTTTACTCCTGACTACGAGGCGGCAGGACTTGAATTTGACGAAAAGGGAGACTGCGTGCTGGAAGAATTCGAAGTAGTATATCGCTAGAATAGGAACGAAGCAGAAGGAATCAAAGCATACTTATCCGGAAATCAACGATTGCAGAGGATGGCATCGTATGCAATGACACCATAAAGAAAGTACGAAAACAGAAGTAAGCGGGGCTGAAATTTTTCGGATAAAAAAATCAAATTTTGTTGACAACCCCGAATACATTTGATAGTATTTATCAAGTAATGTAATATTCCATGAGGGAGTAGTTAGCACGAATGTGTGATTTGTCAACATTCTGATTATAAGGAAAGAGTATAATCTGGCAAATCTTAAATAATGAGACTCATGTATATCGATGAATCACCGGTGTATCGCATATCGGATGTTCTTTGATATACATGAGTCTTTTTTTGCGGGTAATGAGTAAAACCTGCTTCTGCTAACGATACTATTCTGGAATAGATGCTTGGAAAACAAAGGAGGAAAACATGGAAAATTTCATCAACAACGCCCCGTTTGCTCTTGTGCTTGTCTGTCTCGTCATCGGTTTTGTCCTGCTGATCAAAGGTGCGGACTTTTTCGTAGAAGGAAGCTCAAGCGCAGCAAAGAGACTGCACGTTCCGTCGATCATCATCGGACTGACCATTGTTGCCATGGGAACATCGCTTCCGGAGACCGCGGTCAGTGTATCGGCTTCGCTCACCGGCAACAACGAGCTTGCGGTCAGCAATGTCATCGGTTCCAATATCTTTAACCTGATGGTTGTCATCGGTGTCTGTGCCGTACTGACCACCGTAGAAGTTGCAAAAGAAACCATCAAAAGAGACATCCCGCTGTCCCTGATCTGCGCCGGACTTCTGATGCTTTTGGGAATCATCGGAATTGGAGACAAATCAGGGATGATGCTTGGTCACCTGGACGGTGTGATCTTAATTGGTTTTTTCGCAGGCTATATTGTCTACATGGTTCGGATTGCGTTAAAGGCAAACAGGGAAGGAAAAAAAGTCGAAATTGAAGGCGGTTCCGATGAGGATATCAAGCTGCTTTCCGTTCCGAAGAGTATCCTGTTCATCGTTGGTGGAGCAGTCGCCATTGCAGTCGGCGGAGATGTGACCGTAGATGCCGCAGCGAGAATCGCGGGCGATCTCGGAATGAGCCAGACGCTGATCGGACTGACCATTGTTTCCATCGGAACATCTCTTCCGGAACTCGTAACTTCTATCGTTGCTGCCAGAAAGAATGAAGTTGATATGGCACTTGGCAATGCGATCGGTTCCAATATCTTCAACATTCTTATGGTACTTGGTATTGCATCCGCAATCAGCCCGATGGCCATCATTACGGAAAATATAATTGATTTGTGTGTATTGATCGTATTCACGGTATGTGTATGGATTTTTGCAGGAACCAAAAAGAAAATCGGAAGAGTCGAAGGTTTCTGTATGGTCGCATTTTATGCTGCATATGCCATTTATATCATTGTAAGATAAGGGGAATAGAAAATGGTGTTATTTCTAAAGGTGTTTCTTACCGAGTTCATCGCAGAGATGGGCGATAAGACGCAGCTCATGCTGATTGCGCTTACTTCGAAGTACAAGCTGAAAGACATTATCCTGGGAACCGCAGCCGCGATTCTGGTACTGAATGGAATGGCTGTTCTTGCAGGCGGACTTGTCAGCGAATTTATTCCGGCCTGGCTGATTAAGACAATTGCAGCACTTGCATTCCTTTATTTTGCCGCATCAACTCTTGCCGGTGATGATGACGAAGAAGAGGAAGGAAACGGGAAATCAAAAATTCAGTTCGCGCCGCTTGCCGTGTTCTGTACGTTCTTCGTAGCAGAGCTCGGAGACAAAACACAGCTTACCGCCATCACCTTTGGTGCAAATGAAGGGATGGGATCCGCATTCGTTGTATGGATCGGATGCTCCCTCGGACTTTTCGCAGCGGATATTCTCGGAATGCTGGTCGGCTACCTCTTAAAGAGCAAGACACCGGATGGGCTGTTGAATACACTGGCGTTTGTGATCTTCTCGATCTTCGGTGTATACACACTCTATCAGGGGCTGAAACTGATCAGCGCAAGCGTCTGTCCACTGCCGGTATGGCCGGTACTGATCGTTGCAACAGTTGCATTTGCTGCTTTATGCGTCTGTCTTTTTATGAAAAGAGAAAAGAAAAAAACGAAATAAAAACTGCGCGCCGCATACTCATGATTTTGATGAGAAATGCGGCGCGTATTTTTTATGTGGCAAAATGAAAGTTTACCATCGAAGCATTTATAGGGTATAATGTTTTCAAATGATTATTTACGAGTATGGAGGAGAACAGCATGTCTGATTTTGGCATGAACGAGATGCAGGAAATGCAGAAAGCGCTGCAGGAAAAATACAAACAAAAATGGGAACCCATCTGCCCGGCAACAGGACAGAATAAATTGCTTTGGATGATTGGGGAAGTCGGCGAAGTGATCGATATCGTGAAAAAGAACGGGGCGGCAGATGCGGTAGAGAAAGAAGATCTGAGAAAACACCTCGTGGAGGAAATGGCGGATGTTCTGATGTATTACAACGACGTCATGCTCTGCTATGGAATTACGGCGGAGGAATTAAAGGCGGCGTATACGGAGAAATTTGAGAAGAACATGAAGCGGTGGTAGAGGTATGAATGCCGTTGGAACATAAAATTATGTTATGAATGACATAAATAGAGGAAAATATGTTATACGTGACATAAGGGGAGAATAATGTATGAAATTAAAAATAGCCTTTTTACAGTTGCAGCCTGCTGGAAGTATCGAAGATAATATGGAAAAAGGAGTAAAAGCGTGCCGGGAAGCGAAAGAGAAGGGTGCGGATATCGCGTTGTTTCCTGAAATGTGGAGCACGGGATATGTTTTTCCTCATGATAAGAAATGGCTGGAGCAGAACTCTGCTTCTTTAGACAGTGAATATGTAAAGCGATTTTCTGCACTTGCCGCGGAACTGAATCTGGCGATCGCGGTAACGCTGCTGGAAAAGCATGAGCCGAAACCGCGAAATACAGTCTGCCTGTTCGACCGCTATGGAGAACGGATGTATCGCTATTCGAAAGTACATATCTGCAATTTCGGCGAGGACGACGATGAGGGCGTTCTGGATGCCGGAGATGACTTCTGCGTTGTGGAGCTGGATACCGCCAAAGGCAGAATAAACGTCGGTTCCATGATCTGCTACGACAGAGAATTTCCGGAATCCGCCAGAGTGCTGATGATGAAAGGCGCCGAACTCCTCCTCGTCCCCAATGCCTGCCCGATGGAAATCAACCGCTTATCCCAGCTCCGCGGCCGCACATACGAGAATCAGATCGCGATTGCAACCTGCAATTATCCTGCATCGCACCGCGGCTGCAATGGCCATTCCACGCTGTTTGACGGCGTAATCTATCACACAGAAACAGGCGCTCCCCGTGATATGCTCGTGTGTGAAACCGGAGAGGAAGAAGGCATATTTCTGGCAGAACTGGACGTGGACCTGCTGCGGGAATACAGAAACCGGGAAAAATGCGGACTGAAAAACAGAAGACCGGAATTGTATGGGATTCTCACAGGAGGATGAAAGTGAAAAACCGGAAGCTGCGCGGGAAAATCCTGTCCTTGTGATAGTCAGAGGGATCAAGTATAATGAGTCATATAAAATGTTGACGGGAGGGATTTGCATGGGAAGTTATCTGAATCCGGGAAATGAAGCATTTGCGGTTGCATTAAATTCTGAGATTTATGTTGATAAAACAGGACTGCTGACTTATACGAATAAAGTCATGAACACTCTGCAGGGATATATCTGCAACAGCCGCCCGCGGCGGTTTGGAAAATCAATTACGGCAAACATGCTCACCGCGTATTACAGCAAGGGCTGCAGTTCGAAAGAAATGTTTTCCGGGCTGGAAATCAGCAGGGCAAAGGATTTTGAAAAACATCTGAATCAGTATGATGTGCTCCACTGGGATATCCAATGGTGTATGGAACCGGCAGGTGGCCCGGAGCAGATTGTTTCTTATATCTCAGAAAAAACGATTTCGGAGTTAAAAGAATATTATCCCCATATACTTCCAGAAGAAATCCGGTCACTGCCGGAGGCGCTGTCGCGGATCAACGCGGCATCCGGGACAAAATTTATTGTGATTATAGACGAATGGGATGTTCTGATTCGTGACGAGGCGGCGGATCTCAAAATACAGGAAGAATATATCAATTTTCTGCGGGCGATGTTCAAAGGGACGGAGCCGACAAAATATATTCAACTGGCATATCTGACAGGTATTTTGCCTGTAAAAAAAGAAAAGACACAGTCGGCGCTGAACAATTTCAAAGATTATTCGATGCTGCATGCCGGGCCTATTGCACCATATGTGGGTTTTACAGAAACAGAAGTTCAAAAACTATGTGAAGTATATGGTCAGAAGTTTGAAGAAGTCAAACGATGGTACGACGGTTATCAGATTGGAAAATATCATGTATACAATCCAAATGCCATTGTGAACCTGATGCTCGAAGGCGAATTCCAGAGCTACTGGTCCGGAACCGCATCCTATGAGGCGATTGTTCCGCTGATCAATATGGATTTTGATGGCCTGAAAAGTGCCGTAATCGAAATGCTTTCAGGAGATTATGTTCCGGTTGATGTTACCTCTTTTCAGAACGATACCGTCAGCTTCGCCAATAAAGACGATGTGCTGACGTATCTGATTCACCTTGGCTATCTGGCCTATGACCGGACATTTAAGACTGCTTTCATTCCGAACGAGGAAATTCGTCAGGAATTAATTTTGGCGACGAAGAGGAAAAAGTGGAATGAGCTGAGTGCGTTTCAAAAAGAATCAGAGCAGCTTTTGAAAGATACCCTTCAGATGAATGGAAATGCAGTAGCGAAAGAAATTGAAAAAATTCACAGGGAATATACTTCTGTGATTCAGTATAACAATGAAAACTCACTCAGCAGTGTTCTGTCCATTGCCTATTTGAGTTCCATGCAATACTATTTCAAACCAATCCGCGAATTTCCCGCGGGTCGTGGATTTGCAGACTTTGTGTTTATTCCAAAGCCGGAGTTTCAGAATTATTACCCGGCGCTTGTTGTGGAACTGAAATGGGACAAAAGCGTCAGAGCAGCATTGGATCAGATCAGAGACAGAAAATATCCGGAGTCTGTTGCATGCTATGCAGGAGAGCTTTTGCTGGTGGGAATTAACTACAATGAAAAAACAAAAGAACATGAATGCCGGATTGAAAAGTATGAAAAATAAGGGAGCATGTTCGTAAAAATAAAAACGAAAGATCAATATGCTAATATACGATTTGAGGTTTGCGAATTTGGCGCAAATGGCAATGAATGGATTGCCGATTACCACGGATTAAGAGCAATCACACATATTTCAATTTCAGTTTACAGAGATAAAAGAGTATACGTATCCTGACAGGGACAGCATACTTTATCTGCTGGATTTGTAAATACAGATATAAAAGTATTTGTATATGACGGAAGAGGTGAAGAAATGTTTGAATTGTATAAGCCGGATGTGAATGACTTGTGGTTTAGGAAAAGAATGATGAGCGATGAGCAGACGATGTCTTACAACCATGCCAGCGGAGGAACCATCGCATTTCCTGAAGAATGCTGGACAGACTGGTATGACAGATGGATCACAAACTCCAATGGCCAACGTTTTTATAGATATATCAAGGAGAATAACTCTTATATTGGAGAAACCGCATATTATTTTGATGCAGAAAGACAGATTTACATCGCGGATGTTGTTGTTTATGCTCCGTATCGTGGAAAGGGATATGGTCGTGAGGGACTTTTGCTTTTATGCGAAGCGGCAAAAGAGAATGGTGTAAAAGAACTCTATGACGATATTGCGGTTGATAATTCGTCCGTTTTGTTATTCCTGAAATGTGGTTTTGCGGAAGTGCTGCGGACCAGCGAGTATATTTTGGTTAAAAAAGAATTATTCTGAGAATAGTATAAAAATATGAGGATAAAGGGACAGTAAAATGGAATATAAAGAAAACATAATTTTGAAAAATGGACAGGACTGCGTAATACGAAATTTTGCTTTCCTATCCGGAAGAACATTGTTTTGATACAAAGAGTGAGAGTGAATTTCTTCAAGCAAGAGCCGAAAGCGATCGTGAAGTAATGCTGTTGGCTGTTGTAAATGACAAGATCGTTGCAACAGCGGGAATTTCTGCAGTTGGCAATAAGTATAAAGTCAGACATCGTGCCGAATTTGGCATTGATGTTGTGAAGGAATACTGGGGACTTGGTTATGGAGGAAACAGAATGATTATTGATTCTTATGATATCAACAGCGAACCGATTGTAAAAATGGAGAATTTCTATGGAGAGAAGCGGCATCTGGTAAAAAAATGTATAGTCGTTTTTTCAAAAGTAATATATGAATACATACTCGAAAATTTTCCATGCCGGCAGATTGCAGAAGTAGGTGCATGCAATGGGAATATACCGGTCTGGACCTTATCATATGAGAAAGAAACGATTGCTTTCTACCTGACTCCAATTGGCTCGGCTCTTGCCGCAGGGACGATTGCCGAAGTCAACCATTTGACAGGCGCATCCATCTTCATCATGTTCGGTTCCTGCGGCAGTCTGGACAAAGAAGCAACCGATGGAAAGTTTATTCTCCCGACGGAGGCATACCGGGGAGAAGGACTGTCCTATTATTTTGCAGAACCGCAGGACTACATAAAAATAAAAAACACAGACAAACTGGCTGAATTTTTTGCGGAGAGAAATCTGCCTTACGTTCAGGGAAGGGTATGGACGACAGACAGTATGATTCGGGAAACGGTAAATCTTGTAAAAAAACGAAAAGAAGAAGGCTGCATCGCCGTGGAAATGGAACTCGCAGGCGTTCAGGCGATCTGTGATTTTTATGGATTTGAACTTTATGATTTTCTTGTTTCAGGAGATGTGCTGATCGAAGGAAACTATGAAACGGATGGATTATCTGCCGCCAACCACGATCTGGACAAGCTGTTTCTGGCGCTGCAGATAGCGAAAAGTGTATAAAATAAAATTACAATTTGGGGAGGAATAGGATAGATAGACCAATCACAACTCTGTTTATGCTGATGTCCGTAGATGGAAAGATAAGTCCCGGTGCATCAGATGATTTAGATATAGATCAGGATTTCCCGAAGATAGACGGGTTGAAAGAAGGGCTGCACCAGTATTATGAGATCGAGCAGACAACTGATCTCTGGTCTTTTAATACAGGACGCGTGCAGGAAAAGATGGGGGTCAATAAAAAGCCTTTTCCTGATAAGAGTCCCGTTTCCTTTGTTTTACTGGATAACAGCCATTTAACGGAGCATGGTGTAACATATTTCTGCAGGAAATCCAAAGAATTTGTGCTGATTACATCGAATAAGAACCATCCTGCCTGTCACGTGAAGGAAAGGAATCTCCATATTATTTTTCAGGAAAAACTGTCGCTGAAAGATGCTTTTCGGGAATTAAAAGAATCGTATGGATGCGAGAGATTAACAATCCAAAGCGGCGGAACGGTGAACGGATTGTTCCTTCGGGAAAAGCTGTTTGATTATATTGATATCGTTGTAGCTCCGGTGTTGATTGGCGGGAAAGAGACTGTTTCTTTAATAGACGGAAGTTCCATTCTTGCAGAAAATGAACTCTCTCGGCTGGGAGTATTGAAGCTCATAGACTGCACCGTTTTAAAGGACTCATATATCAGAATCAGATATCAGGTGATGAGCTGAAAATTACTATTTCGAGGATGGATAATGGACGATTGCTTACAGATGAATAAATTAATTGTTTTAAGAGGAAATTCCGGCAGCGGAAAAACAACCATTGCGAAGGAACTGCAGCAGATGTTCGGAAATAACACGATGCTGATCTCGCAGGATGTCATCCGAAGGGACATACTTAAAGTCAAAGACGGAGAGAATACAAAAGCACTGCCGCTGTTGGAAGAGCTTCTGCGGTATGGAAGAAAACACAGCGAGATTGTCATTCTGGAAGGGATTCTGAATGTAGAATGGTATCGTGCGTTATTTGAACTGGCAGTAGATTTATATGGCAAAAATATATACGCCTATTACTTCGACATCCCCTTTGAGGAGACCGTGAAGCGTCACAAAACAAAGCCGAACTGCAATGATTTCAGCGCAGAAGACATGCGGAGATGGTGGAACGAAAAAGATTACGCACCTGTTCTGCAGGAAACCAGAATAACGGCAGATCAGGATAAAGAAAGTATTGTTCATGAGATCTATCATACCGTGGTATCCGATGGAAAATAACAATGGCAGAGTTATAATCGAAAGGGAGCAGAGTGTCATATGATTCGAAATTTTAAAAACAGTGATTTGTCTTCCATTATGCAAATATGGCTTACGTCTAATACAGAGGTACATAATTTCGCCCCGGAAAAATACTGGACGGATCATGTTGAAATGGTGAAGGAAATGCTTCCGCAGGCTGAAATCTATGTATCTGAAAATGAAAATATACAACAAATAGATGGATTCATAGGGGTGAATGAGGATTACATAGAAGGAATTTTTGTGAAGAAAAGTATGCGGTCAAAAGGGATAGGAAAACAGTTATTGGATTACGTGAAGAAAATAAAATCGCAGATCAGCTTGAGCGTATATCAGAAAAATAAAAAAGCAATTTCCTTTTACCAAAGAGAGCATTTCACGATTGAGGGAGAAGGTATGGATGATGATACCGGAGAAAAAGATTTTTTTATGATCTGGCGCAGGAAAAGGAACACACCTGTTTTAGAAACCGAACGCCTGATTTTAAGAAAATTTACAGAAGAGGATATGAACGCACTTTTTCTGATTTTAAAAGATGAAGAAGCGAATCAATTCCTGCCCTGGTATCCTGTGAAAAATCTGGAGGAAACGAAGAGTTTTTTTGAAGAAAGATATGCTTCCAGATATGCACAGCCGCAGGCCTATGCGTATGCCATCTGCCGGAAGGAAGATAACGTTCCGATCGGATATATGAACGTCGCGACAGAGGAATCCCATGATTTCGGCTATGGAATCCGCAGAGAATACTGGCACCAAGGGATTGCCACAGAGGCCGGCAAAGCCGTAGTGGAGCAGGTGAAAAAAGATGGATTGCCTTATATTACGGCAACGCATGATCAAAATAACCCAAGAAGCGGAAAGGTCATGCAGAAACTGGGCATGAAATACTGCTATTCCTATGAAGAACAATGGCAGCCTAAAGATTTCCTGGTTATCTTCCGAATGTATCAGCTTAATTTTACGGCGGATGATGATTTTGTGTATAAAAAATATTGGAACGAATCAGAGAATCACTTTATAGAAAAAATGTGATAGAATGAAAAAAACAGGAAAGGAAGCGAGCTCATGAAATCAGTAATTTCCATTGGAAATCAGGATTTTGTATCCATCAGAAAGAATCACTGTTTTTATATTGATAAGACGGATTTTATCAGGGAATGGTGGGACAATCAGGACAGCGTTACCCTGATCACCCGTCCAAGAAGATTCGGCAAGACCCTGAATATGAGTATGGTCGAATATTTCTTTTCTGTAAATCATTCCGAATGCAGTCAATATTTTGAAAACCTTGCCATTTGGAAAGAGGAAAGATTTCGCAGACTGCAGGGAACGTATCCAGTGATTTCACTCAGCTTTGCCGATATTAAGGCAACCACGTATGAATCTGCAAGAAGAGCAGTTATTCGTAAGTTGGTGAAATTATACAGCACTTTTGAGTTTGTCAAATCCAGCAAAGTATTGAATGAAAAAGACCGTGCCTATTTTGATTCCGTTGAGGAAAATATGTCGGATGATGCAGCAGCTGTAGCCATTAATTATCTGTCGGATTATCTGAGCCGCTATTACGGAAAAAAAGTGATTATTCTTCTGGATGAGTATGATACCCCTTTGCAGGAATCGTATATTCATGGGTATTTGGAAAATCTTACCGCGTTTATCAGAAGCCTGTTCAATTCCACCTTCAAAACGAATCCCTATATGGAACGGGGGCTTCTGACAGGAATTACAAGAGTCAGTAAAGAATCCATTTTTTCGGATCTGAATAACCTTGAAGTTGTAACAACAACGTCAGAAAAATACAGCGGTTCGTTTGGATTTACGGAAGAGGAAGTCTTTCATGCGCTAGAGGAAAATGGGGTGTCCGATGAAAAAGAAACCGTCCGTTACTGGTATGATGGATTTTCCTTTGGAAAACGGAAGGATATTTACAATCCGTGGTCCATCACAAAATATCTGGATACGGGAGAATATGGAACGTACTGGGCAGACACCAGCGGAAATATGCTGATTTCTAATCTGATCCGCCGGAGTCCTGCAAAAATCAAGACAGAAATGGAAGATTTATTAAACGGCGGAGTGATCTGCACAGAACTGGATGAGCAGGTAGTTTTTGAACAGCTTGGAAGAAAACGGGGAGTCATCTGGAGCCTGATGCTTGCAAGCGGCTATCTGAAAGTGGATCAGTATGAAATGGACAACAGAACAGGAAAGCGTCAGTATGATCTGAAAGTGACAAATCATGAGACGATGCTGATGTTCGAAAAGATGATAGAGGACTGGTTTACAGAAGAAGAGTCTGCGTATGGCAATTTTAAAGATGCTCTGCTTGCAGGGGATCTGGATTATATGAACCAGTTTATGAATCAGGTAGCACTTCAGACATTCAGCAGTTTCGACACGGGCGGAAAACCATCAGAGGAACTCGAACCAGAAAGATTTTATCATGGATTTGTTCTTGGCCTGATTGTCGATCTGGCCGGAAAATACAGAATCACATCCAACAGAGAAAGTGGATTTGGACGGTATGATGTAGTAATGGAACCACTGAAAGAAAATCTGGATGCGATCGTAATGGAATTCAAGGTTCAGAATACATCAAAAGAAAAGTCGCTGGAACAGACGGTGGAACATGCACTTCATCAGATTCGGGAAAAACAATACGACACAGAACTGCTTGCCAGAGGAATTGCAAAGGAACGGATCCGGCATTATGGATTTGCGTTTCGGGGGAAGGAAGTGTTGATTGGTAGTTGAAGAGAAAGGGCAGTTATGAGTGTCGAGGTAGAAATAAAATTAAAAATTGAGGATAAAACACAGATTCTGACTTCTTTGAAGCAGCTTGGTTTTGAAAAGAAAAAGCTGGTTATGGAAACAGACACCTACTACACAGCCGAACATCACGATTTTGCCAGACTAGATGAAGCGCTTCGTGTTCGGAGTATTGAGAATCTGGATACGGGAGAAAAGACGGCGGCGATTACTTACAAAGGGGCAAAAATGGATACCGTTTCCATGACACGAAAAGAGCTGGAAACGGAAGTCAAAGATGCGACAGTCTGCAGAAAAATCCTGGAAAACATTGGATTCCAGCCAGTTCCGAAAGTGGAAAAACAGAGACAGTATATGCAGAACGGAAACATAACCGCATGCGTAGATACCGTAACCGGCCTCGGCGAATATCTGGAGCTGGAAATCCTGGCAGAAAAAGAAGAAGAGCGGGAAGCTGCGCTGAAAGAGCTGGAAGAGATTCTTCAGAAATTAGGGTATTCCATCAAAGATACGATAAGAAAATCGTATTTGTCGATGCGGCTGGCGAAGAGCAGTGCGATGTGATAAAAATTTGAAAGCTGGAGGAATGAGTGGGGAATGGAAAAAGAAAAATTAAATGAACTGTTCGAAAAATGGTGTAAGAAGCTGAGAATTGTTCCTGCATGGGATGTAAAGCTGGAATTTGTTGATGATCCTGAATGGAGAAAAACCGGAGATTTCAAAATAGACTGTGATGACAGAAAAGCGATACTGCTGCTGAATACAGGTAATCCCAAACAGGAGAATCTCGAAGAAGTTATCGTACATGAACTGATGCATTTCAAGATGTATCCTCTTGACCAGGTGACAGAGTCCCTTATTATGAATACCTTCGAAGAAGGCAGCGCTGCAAGTAATTTTGCTTATCAGCAATTTTTCTGCGCACTGGAACAGACGGTGGAAGAAATGGCAAAATGTTTTCTGCTTGAATTTGGAGAAAATAAGAATTTGTCATATGGCAGATGCAGTGGGATGAAATCTTTTGATGAATTATACGAGGGATTGAAAAATATAGATTGAAAAATCCGGGTTAAGGAGGGAGATATGTCTATTACGATCCGAAACTATCAAGTATCTGACTGGAATGCGATCCAGAAGATTCATGATGAAAGCAGAAAAATTGAGTTGAAACTTGCGGGATTGGAAGATGCATTTTTGCCGCTTTGTATTGCGGCAGAAAGAGAAAATCTTTTTGATTATCCAGGATTTTTTGTTGCGGAAGAGGATGGTCAGGTTGTTGGCTTTGTAGCCTGTTCGGAGGAAGAACTGGCCTGGCTGTATATTGATCCTGCCCATATGAGAAGAGGAATAGGAAAGAGACTGACAGCTTATGCAATGCAGATGTTTCCTGAAATCCATTCTATTGAAGCTTTGGTGGGAAATGAGCCGGCGAGAGCACTTTATGAATCCATGGGATTTGAAGTGACCGGCATAGAAAGCGGGAAAATGCCGGGGAATGAAGAGTTTGCTGTAAAAGTATATTTGCTCGAACGCAGATGAGGGAGGAAAAACGATGTTAGAGACCGAACGATTAATTTTAAGAAAATGGACCGACGCGGATGCCGAGAGTCTGTTTCATTATGCAAAAGATCCTGCAGTCGGACCGGCGGCGGGATGGCAGCCACATCAGTCAGTGGAGGAAAGCCGGAATGTGATCCGGAATCTTTTGAACGGGGCAGAGTGCTATGCGATCTGCGAAAAAGGAAGCGATGAAGCAATCGGTTCCATCGAGCTGCGGTTAAACGGACATACCGATATGACCGACCGCGACGATGAATGCGAGCTTGGCTACTGGCTGGGCAAACCATTCTGGGGCCGCGGCTATATGCCGGAAGCAGCAAAAGAAATCCTGCGTCATGGCTTCGAGGATCTTGGCATGAATGTCATCTGGTGCGGTTATTACGACGGCAACCAGAAGTCAAAAAGAGTACAGGAAAAACTCGGATTTACCTATCACCACACTTGCCAGAAAGTCCCAGTGCCGCAGATGCACGAAGTCCGGGTCGGCCATACGAACCAGATGACGAAAGAGCAGTGGGAAAAGGTGCGTTAGAAATTTGAGGAGGAATCCTTATGAAGAAAAAACGATGCACAATCATAGCAGTAATCATCCTTCTGGCGGCAGCGCTGTTGGCGGTATGGTATTTTCTTCCGACGACATTTTTAAAAGGAGTCGCCTCATCCGACGTAACACTGATTTCCGTTTTCGACGGCAATACCGGCGAAAGCTTTGAAATTTGTGACGCAGATGAGATTCGCTGTATCGTAGAAAATATCCAGAACACCAAAATGAAAAAAGACAAACTTTCTCTGAACTATACCGGCTACAGCTTCCGCATGAAATTCTGCAGCGAAACAGGAAAAGAACTCGCCAGCTTTATCCTGAACAGCGAAAGCACCATTCGCAAAGACCCATTTTTCTACCGCTGTGACGGCGGCCTGTGCTATGATTATCTGAAAGAACTGGAGGAGAAAAGCTGAGAAGATCTTTCTAGCATATGTTTAGAAAAAATGTTACACTATAAAAAATAGAAAGGGGATGCAGCACATGCCGGAGATATCATTATTTTATCCAATGCGTCGTAAAACCCCTTGCTTCAGCTATGGGGATATAAGACGCGTCCATCGAATTTACGCAAGTAATTGAAGATGGACAAAATAACAGTTGTATTAATCAATAAAATATCGTATAATACAAATATGAACACAACATATCAATCAAACAATAATGTCGTCTATTCCTGTAAGTACCATGTAGTATGGTGCCCAAAGTATAGACGAAAAGTATTAACGAACGGTGTGGATGTCCGGCT